>JAWVGD010000169.1:0-2843 GCA_033855515.1 Baekduia sp. | reverse complement strand
TCGCCGCCGTCATCGCGCTGCCGATCCTCTTCGCCGCGATCGGCGGGGGCCGGTTCGTCGGCATCGCCATCGGCGTCGTGCTCGTCGCGGTCGGGATCGGGTCGATGCTCGTGCGCCGCGACGAGGGCGCCGGCGACGGCGACGGCTGATCCGCGCCGTTGGCGCGTGAGAGGATGGACACCATGAAGCAGCTCGCCGTCATCGCCCAGGGCAACGCCGACTACGTCGACCGGCTGCGAGAGCTGCTCGAGGCGACCGACATCGACCCCGAGGAGTTCACCGGGCTGGAGTACTTCGGCCTCACCCCGTTCTTCGTCATGGCGGGTGCCACCGTGCGGCCCCAGGCCCACACCCACGGCGACGACATCCACGTCGAAGCGGTGGTCGTCGAGCTCGCCGACGATCTGCCCGAGGACGGGTTCTACGCCCAGCTGCAGGCGATGCTCTACGACGCCTACGGCGACGACGAGCAGGAGTAGCGCCGGCCTCCCCGGGTGCGTGCTCGCGCTGTGCAGGACGACGAACACGCGCAGGGGCCCGAGGCGCCCTTGTGAGTCGCGCGGCGGGACCTATGGGCACCGGTGATGCGGTACGCCACTCTGCTCACGATCGTCGAGCGGCTCACGGGCCTGGAGCGGCCGGAGGCCGAGCGCGCCCTCGAAGCCACGCTGCGCACCCTCTCGGAGCGGATCACCGGCGGTGAGGCGCGCGACATCGGAGCGTTCCTGCCGCCCGAGATGCGCGATTGGATCACGTCCACGCCGGAGCCGGCGGTGCCCTTCGATCGTCGGGAGTTCATCCGGCGCGTGGCCGATCGTGAGGGCGTCGACCCGGAGGTCGCCGAGGAGCACGTCGCGGCGGTGTTCCAGACGCTCGGGTTCGCGGTGGCTCCAGGGGAGCTGCGCGACATGGCGTCCCAGCTCCCCAGGGACTTCGAGGACCTGCTCGAGGCCGCCGGCGTCGGGCGCCGGCAGGCGGTGACGCGGGACGACGTGGTCGGCCGTGTCGCCGAACTGCTGCACACCGATCGCGAGACCGGCCGGCGGGCGACCGATGCGGTGGTGCAGACGCTCGGCGCGCGGATCTCGGAGGGGGAGGTCAAGGACCTCGAAGCCGAGTTGCCTGCCGAGCTCAGCGACGCGCTGGAGCGTGGCCTGGCGGAGAGCCGGGCGGCGAAGAAGATGAGCGAGCAGGAGTTCCTCGCCCGCATCGCCGAGCTCGAGGGGATCGAGCCCGCGGAGGCCGACCGGCACGCCCACGCGATGTTCCAGGCGTTGCGCGAGGCGCTGAGCCCGAAGGAGTTCTCCGACATGGCGTCGCAGCTCTCGGAGGACTACGCCCCGCTGCTGGTCTAGATCAGGAGGACGAGCGATGATCGGCGATGCCCACGTGGAGGCGACGGTCCCGGCGATGGACCTCGAGCGCGCCGCGGAGTTCTACGGCACCGTGCTCGGGCTCCGCCAGGGCGGGTCGCTGGCACCGCGCACCGACCTGCTCTACGAGCTGGGCGGCGGAAGCACGCTCCTGATCTATCACTGGCCCGGCCCGCCGCCGCCGCGGATGACGTTCGCGCACTTCGTGGTGCAGGACGTCGCCGGGACGGTGCGCGACCTCCGCGCGCGTGGCGTGCCGTTCGACGAGTACGACCTGGAGGAGCTGAAGACGGTCGACGGCGTGGCGACGGTCGGCGGCCACCACTTCGCGTGGTTCCGCGATCCTGATGACAATGTCCTCGGGATCCGCGACTGACGCGCGATGACCGGCTCCGGACCGGTCCTCATCGGCTTCGACGGCACGCCGGCCGCCGAGCACGCGATCCGCGCGGGCGGGCCGCTGCTGGCCGGGCGCACGGCCGTGGCGCTGGTCGTCTGGAAGCAGGGTCTCGGGTTCGAGCTCGTCGCGCTCCCCACCTCGGAGGTCGGCCTGCCGCCCACACCCGTCGACGTCCAGACCGCGCTGGAGATCGACCGCGATCTGTACCGCACGGCCGAGAGCCACGCCCAGCGGGGCGCGGAGATCGCGCGCGCGGCGGGCCTCGACGCCGCGCCGCTCGTCGTCGCCGACGACCCGGACACCGCGGTCCACGAGACGATCGTGCGCGTCGCCCGGGAGCGCGACGCCGCGGCGATCCTCATCGGCGCGCACGGCCACGGGCCGATCGGCGAGTTGCTGCTGGGATCCACCACTCGTGGTGTCGTGCGCCACGCCACCGCGCCGGTGGTCGTGGTGCGCCACGAGGGGTCCGACCGGTCGTAGTCCTGGGGAGGTTCCCGCGCGACCTACTAGGCCGTGATGTCGGGGGCGGCGCCGTAGTCCTCGTCGGTGACCTTCTCGCCCCAGTCGGCGGCGGGGTGGTCGGCGTCGACTTCGTTGAGGGCGAGGTGGACCATGAAGCGGGTGGGTGCGGCGCCGTGCCAGTGGTCCTCGCCGGGCGCGAAGAACACGCGGTCACCCGGGCGGATGACCTCGATGGCGCCGCCGCGGCGCTGGCAGAGGCCGACGCCCTCGGTGACGTAGATCGTCTGACCGAGCGGGTGGGTGTGCCAGGCGGTGCGTGCGCCGGGGGTGAAGTGGACCAGGTTGGCCTGCACGCGGCCGGGGGAGGGCGCGGCCGCGACGGCGTCGATGTAGACGTCGCCGGTGAACCACTCCTCCGGCCCCTTGGCCGTGGCGATGGCGCTTCTCGTGATCTCCATGTGATGGACCTCTCCGGGTTGACCTATAACGTGGTTCTAGCGCCGTCGCGCCGACGGCTCCAAGGCCGGGCTCACCCACCCGCCGTCGGCGGGATTGACGTTGACGCCGGGCGCCACGATCTCATCGATGCGGTCCAGCAGCGCCGG
>JAWVGD010000168.1:0-5605 GCA_033855515.1 Baekduia sp. | reverse complement strand
CGACCATGCCGAGGACGCCGGGTCCCTCTGCCTCGCGGACATCGCGACCCTCGTCGGGCGCCTCGAGCTCGACGACGAGGCCCAGGGACAGATCGAGGAGGAGGCGCGGACGCGGGGCCTGGAGCTCACCGACGACTGCGGCCGCGCGGGCGTCGCGGCCACGCACTACCTCAACGGCGAGCTGGCGTCGGCGACCACCGACGCGCTCTCGCTGTTCCTGCGCGAGGTCCGCAAGCACCCTCTGCTGACGGCCGCCGAGGAGATCGAGCTCGCCAAGCGGATCGAGAACGGCGACGAGGCCGCCAAGGAGCGGATGATCACCTCGAACCTCGCGCTCGTGGTGTCGATCGCCAAGCGCTACCCGACCGACGGGATGACGCTCCTCGACCTCATCCAGGAGGGCATCTTCGGCCTGATCCGCGCCGCCGAGAAGTTCGACTGGCGCCGCGGCTTCAAGTTCTCCACGTACGCCACGTACTGGATCCGCCAGGCGATCCAGCGCGGGATGGAGAACAAGGAGCGCACGATCCGCATCCCCACCAACGTGCTCCAGCGCGAGCGCAAGGTCCAGCGCGCCGAGAAGGATCTGGCCGCCGAGCTGGGCCGGCCGCCGACCGACGACGAGGTCGCGCGCCGGACCGAGCTGGGCATCGGCGACGTCGAGGCGCTGCGCGACATGGCGCGGACCGTGACGAGCCTGGACCGCCCGGTCGGCGAGGGCGGCGAGACCGCCTTCGGCGATCTGCTGGCCTCCGACGCGCCGCCGATCGAGGAGACGGTCGTCGTCAGCCTGCGTGAGAGCGCGGTGCGCCACGCGCTGCTGGCGCTGTCTGACGCCGAACGCGCCGTGGTCCAGCTGCGCTACGGCTTCGACGGCGAGGACAGGCCGGTCGGGGTGCAGGAGATCGGCCGCCGGCTGGGCCTGCGCCAGGCCGAGGTGCGCACGCTCGAGCGCCGCGCGCTGGAGCGGCTGTCGACCGTTCGCGAGATCGAGGCGCTGAAGGACGCGGCCTGACGGGACTTCAGGCGGCCGCGCCGAGCGCGGTCTGGAGCCGGTGCACGGCCGGCGCGAGCCTGCCGTCCAGAAGGGGCAGGATCTCGTCGGTGTAGAGGCGCCGGGAGCCACCACGGCTGCCGGCGTGAGCGACGGTCTCGCTGCGGGAGGCGGCCAGCGCCCGGCGCATGAGCGCCTCGTACTGGGCCGAGGCCGTCTGGACGGTCGCAAACGCGGTCCGCGCCCGCTGGGTGCGCAGCAACGTCTCGAGCTGCCGCATCGCCGAGGCGACGCCCTGGTCCTGTGTCGTCACGTCGGCCGCGATCGCGTCCTGGGTCGTGAGGTCGCCGTCGTAGACGTAGAGGTGGCGAACGAGGCCGTGGGCGACGTTGCGCGTGCCCTCGCCGATCGCGGCGGCGGCGCGACCGGCGGCGATCTCCTTGCCCCGGGCGCTGCCCGCGGACGTGACGTCCAGCGCGCTGACGTCGGCCACGCCGAGCGCGACGGTGATCCCGAGAGCCATCGCCAGGCCGGCGAGCGCAGCGCCCGGCCTGAGGCCCGGATCGAGACGGCGGAGGCGGCTCATACCGCTGGAATCGGCCGATCGGCGGAGAACTGCAGGCTCGGTGCCCGTGGTCTCTCGACCGCGGAGGTGCCCGAGCAGCGGATTGTGCCGCCCGGACCACGTGGGTCCGAGCGGCTCCGCCCGGTCAAAGGCCACCACTAACTACATACATCCCAGGACGAGTGTCTTGCCTGGGCGGCGTGACACTCCAGACCCCCGGGACTGGCCGCCGATCCGAGGATCGGCGCGTTGCCGCGGGTGGGTCCGGCCCGAAGGCCGGAACCGTGGTCCAGTGGGCAGCCCGCCGGACGACGAAGGGTACCCACTTGCGGCTCTTCCGTCTCGGTGTCCAACACTGCTAGCCTTGGTCGGGTACAGGTCGAGCGATACCACTCGACACCGCAGTGCCCGTGTGTCCGCAGTCGTTGCCAGAAGCATCCTCCGCGTCACGCAGTGCACAACACCCGGAGGATTGATTTACATGGCTACTGGAACCGTGAAGTGGTTCAGCGACGAGAAGGGCTTCGGCTTCATCACTCCCGACGACGGGGGCAAGGACCTCTTCGTGCACCACTCGGCGATCAACAGCGACGGCTTCCGCTCGCTGCCCGAGGGCGCGAAGGTCTCCTACGAGGCTGAGAGCGGGCCCAAGGGCCCCAACGCGGTCAACGTTCAGCAGCTGTAGCACCAAGCTCGCTGCTCGGCGCCTGATCGCGCCGAACGAAAGGATCACTCGATGATCCGTTTGAACTGCGGCAGCTGCCTGCGTCTTTGGGACGCGCAGTTGCACGGCCATCGCAGCACGTGTCCCCATTGCGGGGGCGCGCTGCGGTCGCACTAGAGGATCCAAGAGCCCGGGGCGCGCAGTTCACGCCCCGGGCAGGGTTCCCTCGCGGTAGGGCTCGTCCCGCGTCTCGGGCGTTCCCGCGTAGGCCTCGTCCGACGCGGTCGTCGTCACCGCCACGCCCGCGCCATGGCGCTGGGCCGCCGGCTCGGCCGGATACACGCAGCCGACCTCCGCGCCGTCGCGGCGCGCGCCGACCATCAGGAGCACGCACGGGCCGTCTCCGGCGCCGACGAACGCATGCCGCGTCCAGGCGGGGCAGTGCAGGAGGTCCCACGCCCGCATGGGGTGCTCCTCGCCCTCGACGATCGCCAGGCACCTGCCCGACAGCACCAGGAAGTCCTCCTGGGCGTCCTCGCCGTGGTACATCGTGCTGACCTCGCCGGGCTCCAGGACGTGCACGTTGATGCCGTAGTCGGCAAAGCGCGTGCCGTCGGGCTCGAAGCGCACGAAGCGCCCCCAGCCGGGCGTCGCGCGCCACGGCGCGTCGGTCGCGTTGACGATGAACCAGTCACTGCGCTCCTCGGGCATGATGCGAGCCTAAGGGTCGCCGCGGCGGGCGTCGAACGTCCTGCGCGGCGCCTACGATGCCCTGCTGATGCCTTCGTCCGCTCCGCCGTACCGCCGTCGCCGTCCCAAGGCCCCGCCCGTCCCCGAGACGCCCGTCCAGGCGCGTCCAGGCGAGTGCCTGGTCTGGACCGACGGGGCGTGCCAGGGCAACCCCGGTCCGGGCGGCTGGGCCGCGATCATCGTCCCGCACGACGGCGGCGCCCCGGTCGAGCACTCCGGCGGCGAGCCGCACACCACCAACAACCGCATGGAGTACATGGCGGCGCTCGAGGGCCTGCGCTCGCTGCCGGCCGGCAGCGTCGCGTGCATCGTCACCGACTCCAAGCTCATGCTCGACTCGATGACGAAGTGGATCCACGGCTGGAAGAAGAAGGGGTGGAAGACCGCGTCGGGCGACCCGGTCAAGAACCGGGACCTCGTCACCGCGCTGGACGCGGAGATCGCGCGTCACGCGGAGGTGCGCTGGCACTGGGTCCGCGGGCACCAGACCGGCGCCGAGCACGCCCACAAGGTCCTCAACGACCGCGCCGACAGGCTGGCGGTCGCCGCGGCGAAGGTGGCCGCCGCCGCGGCCTGAATCCCCGGCCGGGGCGCCGGGTAGGTCCTGGGCATGCCTGGATCCAAGAACCCCGGACCGAGCGTCAAGGACGACAAGACCTACGAGGCCCTGCGCGACGACGGCGCCAGCAAGGAGAAGGCCGCCCGCATCGCCAACGCCAAGGCGAACGGGACGAACGTCTCCAAGAAGGGTGGCCAGTCCGGCAGCTATGAGGACTGGAACGTCGACGACCTGCGCGACCGCGCGGCCGAGCTCGGCATCGAGGGTCGTTCGAACATGAACAAGGACGATCTCGTGGACGCCCTCAGGAACCATTGACAGGCGGGGCATGACCTCGGAGGTCATGGCGGTGGTCACGTCGGGCTCGTAGGTTCTCCGGCGTGATCACCTCCGCCGCCCTGTCCCCGCCGGCGCCTCCGGGCGTCGGGCCGCTGCTGCGGCGCTGGCGCGACCGGCGCCGGCTCAGCCAGATGGAGCTGGCGCTGGAAGCCGACGTCTCCACCCGCCACCTGAGCTTCGTCGAGACCGGCCGCTCACAGCCCAGCCGCGACATGGTCGTCCGGCTCGCCGAGCACCTCGACGTGCCGCTGCGCGAGCGCAACGAGCTGCTGCTGGCCGCCGGCTACGCGCCGGCCTATCCGGAGTCCGGGCTCGACGACGACCAGCTGAGCGCCGTGCGCGGCGCCGTGCAGCGGCTGCTCAAGGCGCACGAGCCCTACCCGGCCGTGGCCGTCGATCGCCATTGGGAGCTGCTGGACGGCAACGCCGGCGTCCCGCTCATCACGGCCGGCGCCGCGGCGCACCTGCTGGAGCCGCCGATCAACGCGCTGCGCCTCAGCCTGCACCCGGAGGGGATGGCGCCGCGGATCGTCAACCTCGCCGAGTGGCGCGCGCATCTGCTCGGCCGGCTGCGCCGCGAGGTCGCCGCAACCCAGGATCCGCAGTTGGTGTCCTTGCTGGCCGAGCTTTCGTCCTATCCGGGCGACGGCGTGGGCGCCGTGCCGGAGCTGCCGGCACCCGGCGAGATCGTCGTCCCCCTGCGCCTGACCCACGAGCACGGCGAGCTGGCGTTCATGAGCACGGTCACGACGTTCGGGACGCCGCTGGACATCACCGTCTCCGAGCTGTCGATCGAGGCCTTCTTCCCGGCCGACGACCGGACGGCCGCGGTGCTGCGCGCGACGGTGGGCTGACGCGCGCGCCGCGAGGAGCGTGGGTCTCTACTCGGCCGCGGGTTCGGCCCCCTGGGGCCGACACCCGCAAGGGAACCCGGCCCCCTGGGCCGGCGTTCCCCTAGCTGTCGAAGCCCAGGCCCAGCCGGTCGAGCGTCCGCAGCCACGGGCCGCGACGGCCGTCGTTGCGGTCGGCGGCGGCGAGCCCTCGCTGCGTGAGGCGGATGACGCCGGTGCGCAGCGGCTCGGGTGGGAAGGGGACGGGCTTGGTCCGGACGTACTTCAGGCGCGTGGCCTCGGTCTGGCGGCCGTCGAGGAGGTCGAGCCCGACCCGGGCGCCGAAGCGGGTGGCGGCGACGCCGAGCCCGGTGTAGCCCGTCGCGTAGGCGACCCGGCCGCCGTGGGCGGTCCCGAAGAACACCGAGAAGCGGCTGCAGGTGTCGATCGCGCCGCCCCAGCGGTGGCTGAAGCGGATGCCCTCCAGCTGCGGGAACGTCGTGAAGAAGTTCTGCGACAGGGTCGAGAACGTCGCGTCGTGATCGTCGAGGTGCGCGCCGACCGGGCCGCCGTAGCGGTACACGGCGTCGTAGCCGCCCCAGAGGATGCGGTCGTCGGCGGTGAGCCGGTAGTAGTGGAACTGGTTGCCGCCGTCCCAGGTGGCCTGGCGGTGGCGCCAGCCGATCGCGTCGCGCTGAGCAGCGCTGAGCGGCTCGGTCATCAGCGCGTAGTCGTAGACCGGCACGACGAAGTGACGCAGGCGCGCCAGCAGCGGCGGATAGGCGCTCGTGGCCAGCAGGACGCGGCGGGCGCGGATCGCGCCGCCCGGCGTCGGGACCGTGACCGCGTCGCCGTCGCGCGACAGGCCGCGCGCCGGCGAGTGCTCGTGGATCCGCACGCCGAG
>JAWVGD010000167.1:0-13956 GCA_033855515.1 Baekduia sp. | reverse complement strand
CGCTCATCGGCGTCGCGATGAGCCCCGGCGCGACCACGCAGCACGCGATGTCGTCGGCCGCGTAGGCCACCGCCATCGCGCGCGTCAGGGACACGATCGCGCCCTTGCTGGCGGCGTACGCGTGGGTCGCGAAGTCGGCGTCCCCGCCGACGAGGCCCAGCACCGACGCCAGGTTGACGATCGCCCCGCCGCCCCGGGCCCGCAGCACGGGCACGGCGTGCTTGCAGACGAGGAAGACCGACGTGAGGTTGGCCTCCATCACCGCGTTCCACCCGGCGAGCGGGATGTCCTCCACCAGGCCGTCGCCGAGCCGGCGCCCGCTGATGCCCGCGCCGTTGAACACCACGTCGATGCCGCCGTGGCGCTCGACGGCCGCAGCAACCGCCCCGGCCACCTGCGCCTCGTCGGTCAGGTCCGCCCTGAAAGGGTGGATCTCCGCACTGGTGGGGATTCCTTCGATGTCACGGTCCACGGCGACGACCCGCAGGCCTTCGCGCACGAGCACGCGGGCGACGGCGCCCCCGATGCCGCCGCCGGCGCCGGTCACGAACGCCACCCGGCCGGCCATCGTCACGCCGTGCCTCGCAGCGCGTGCCGCGCGGTCGCGGCGTCGGTGACCAGCGCGTCGAGCAGGCCCGAGCAGAGCGCGCCGCGCACGGCGGCGTGCTTGGCCCGGCCGCCGGCCGCCGCCAGCACGCGCGTCGCGGCGAGCTGGTCGCGCGACATCGAGATCGCGCGGTCGGCGGCCGCCGTGTCGACGAAGCGGCCGTCGGCGTCGAAGGCGTGCACGAGCACGTGGCCTACGGCATCGGCCGGCGCGCCGGCCAGCCGCCCGGCCGCCCCGACACCGGCGAGCACCAGGTCGAGGCGGTCGAACAGCTCCACGGTGGGCCGGACCACCTCATTGGCCATCAACTCGTCGCGGGCACGGCGGCTGGCCATGGCGGGCGCGGGGAGCGCGTGCAGCCGGCCGCCGAGGCGCTCGGCGAAGCGCAGCGCGAGCTCGGTCGGCCCGGTCCCCGGCTCGAGGCCGGGGACGGCGCCGCAGACCTGCACGACCTCGGTGCCGGCCCCGGGGCGCTCGGGCAGCTCGGCCGCCACCTGCTGCAGCGTCGCGCCCCACGCGACGCCGAGCCTCCCGCCTTCGGGCAGCAGCTCCGGCAGCCACGCCGCGGTCGCGCGGGAGATCACCGCCTCGTCGCCGACGACCACCGCGAAATCGAGCCCGTAGCGCTCCTCGAGCGCCAGCGACAGCTCGCCGTCGACCTCGACCGGGTCGTGGATCTCGACCCGCACGATCCCCTCGCTGCGCGCCTGGTCGAGCAGGCGCGCCACCTTGAAGCGCGAGATCCCCAGCCGCTGCGCGATCTCGCGCTTGGTGACGTCCTGCTCGAAGTACAGGCGGGCGACGTGGGCTTTGGCGATCTCTTGCGGCACGCTCATACGAGCATATACTCGCTCACATGAGCACCGCAGGCCGGCCTCCCATGCCGCCGCGAGACCGAGCCCTCCGGACGGGGTCTCGCACGGGAACCGAGCCCTCAGGGCGAGCGTTCCCCTACGAGGTCGACGTCCTCGTCGTCGGCGCAGGGTCGGCCGGCTCCACCGCCGCGATCGCCGCGGCGCGCACGGGCGCCCGCACGCTCCTCGTCGACCGCCTCGGGTTCCTCGGCGGCATCTCCACGAGCGTGCTCGACACCTTCTACGCCTTCTACACCCCCGGCGCGCGGCCCCGGAAGGTCGTCAGCGGCATCCCCGACGACGTCGTGCAGCGCCTCGCCGCGGAGGCCGCGGTCTTCGAACGGCCCAACACCTACGGCGCCGGCACCGGCCTGACCTATGACCCAGAGGTGCTCAAGCGCACCTGGGAGGAGCTCGTGCTCGCGGCCGGCGCGCAGGTCCTGCTGCACACCATCGCCTGTGCGGTGCGCGCCGACACTCAGGGACGCGTGGCCGAGGTCGACGTGCTCACGCGCGGCGGCCCGCGCACCGTCCGCGCCGGCGCGGTGGTCGACGCCTCGGGCGACGCCGACGTCGTCCACCTCGCCGGCGGGTCCTACGAGTCGCCGGCCGACGGCCACGACGTGCAGTCGCTGTCGACCGTCTTCCGCATGGCCGGCGTCGACGTCGCTCGTGCGCAGGCGGTGCCCAAGGAGGAGATGTGGCGGTTGATGCGCGAGGCGTCGGAGTCCGGGCGCTACCGCCTGCCGCGCCTCGAAGGCTCGGTGCACCGCACCCCGCAGGAGGGCGTGATGATGGCCCTGATGACCCGGATGGGCGGCGTGGACCCCACCGACCCCGAGCAGCTCACCGCCGCCGAGATCGAGGGCCGGCGTCAGTGCCATGAGTACTTCCGGTTCCTGCGCGAACACGTACCCGGCTACGAGCGGGCGGTGCTCGTGAGCACCAGCCCGGCCATCGGCATCCGCGAGTGCCGGCGCATCGTGGGCGACCACATGCTCAACGTCGACGAGTGCCTGCGCGCGACCGCGTTCCCCGATCAGATCGCGCGATGCGGCGCGCCGATCGAGGACCACCACGCGGGCCGCGACACCCGCTGGGTCTACGTGCCGGAGGGCGAGACGTACGGGATCCCCTACCGCAGCCTGCTGCCCGCCGGCGTCGAAGGCGTCGTGGTCGCCGGGCGCTGCTTCTCGGCCACCCACGACGCGCACGCATCGGCGCGCTCCATGGGCACGTGCATGGCGATGGGCCAGGCCGCGGGCACGGCCGCCGCGCTCGCCGCCGCCGCCGGGGGTACCCCGCGGTCGGTCGGTCCGGACGCCGTGCGCGCGCGCCTGCGCGCCGACGGCGCCGACGTCGGCGACCTGGCGCAGAGCGCATGAGCGCGATCGAGCGCATCGTCGCGGGCCGCGTCGTCGCCGTCCTGCGCCGTGTCGACGACGTGGGCGCCCTGGTCGACGGGCTCGTCGCCGGCGGGATCGACCTGGTCGAGGTGACGATGGACGGCGAGCACGCGGCCACCCAGCTCGCCGAGCTGCGCGCGCGGGGCGACGTGCTCGTGCTGGCCGGCACCGTGCGCACGCCGGCCGATGCGGAGGCGGCGGTCGCGGCCGGCGCCGAGGTGTGCGTGGCGCCGGGCACCGTGCCCGCGACGATCGCCCGCTGCCACGAGCTCGGCGTGCCGATGATCCCCGGGGCGCTCACGCCGACCGAAGTCGAGCGCGCATGGGCCCTCGGCGTCGCGATGGTCAAGCTGTTTCCGGGCTCGCTGGGCGGCCCGCAGTACGTGCGCGAGCTGCGCGCACCGCTGCCCGACGTGCCGCTCATGGTCACCGGCGGCGTGACCGCCGACAACGCCGGCGCGTTCATCGCCGCCGGCGCGACCGCCATCGGCGCGGGCTCGGCACTCGCGGCCGCCGCCGACGTCCCCGCGGCCGCACGCGCGCTCGCGGCCGCCGCGCGGTCGGCCCGGCCCGCAGCCGGCGCACCTTGACATTTCCTCCCGCGGCTGGAAGAAGTAGCCCGCCTGTCCATATGTCTAGAGGACCTAATGACTGACCAGCACACGCGTCCCGTCCAGGTCGGCCTGATCGGGTCCGGCTTCGTCTCGGAGTTCTACATGGCCGGCCTCAACGAGGTGCCGGGCGCCCGCGCCGTGGCGAACTACTCGCGCAGCGCCGAGCGTGCCGCCGCGTTCGGCGCCCGGTACGGCATCCCGTCGCAGTACACCGAGATCGCCGACCTGTGCGCCGATCCCGAGGTGCAGCTCGTCGTCATCGGCCTGCCCAACCACCTGCACCTCGACGCGATCCGCACCGCCGCGCAGGCGGGCAAGGCCATCGTCTGCACCAAGCCGCTGGCGCGCACCGGGGACGAGGCGGCCGAGATCATGCGCATCGTCCGCGAAGCCGGCGTCATGCACGGCTATGCCGAGACCGAGGTCTTCGCGCCGAACGTCGTGCGCGCCCGCGAGATGATCGAGGGCGGCGCGATCGGCAAGGTCCTCACCGTCCGGGCGCGCGAGGCGCACTCGGGCCCGCACGCCCCGCACTTCTGGGACGCGGACCTCGCCGGCGGCGGCGCGCTGCTGGACATGGGCTGCCACACGATCGAGGCCGCGCGCTACTTCTTCGGCAAGGATGACGTGCCGACGGAGGCGTTTGCGTGGGGCGCCACGATGTCGCACGCCGACAAGACCACCGCCGAGGACAACGCCATCGCGCTGGTGAAGTTCGCCAGCGGCGGCATGTCGATCACCGAGGCGTCGTGGTCGGCCAAGGGCGGCATGGAGCTGCGCAACGAGGTCATGGGGACCGACGGGCGGCTGATCACCGACTCCTCGTCGGTGCCCGTCTGGGGCTTCATCTCCAACCCGGTGGACTACATCGTGGAGAAGGCCGACTCCGAGACGGGCTGGGTCTACCCGCTGCCCGAGGAGGCCTATAACTACGGCTACACGCACGAGCTGCGGCACTTCGTGGACTGCTTCGCCTCAGGCCAGACGCCGCGCGAGACGTTCGCCGACGGCTACGTCGTCAACTGCGCGCTGGACGCCTGCTACCGCTCGATGAAGACCGGCACCTGGGAGCCGATCGAGCTCGACCCGTCGGTGACGGGGTGAGCGCCGGCGCCGCGTCCGGCTGGATGGACGAAGCCCGGGCGCTGCTCGAGCGCATCCAGGCCACGCAGGACGGGGCGCTGGAGACGGCGGCCGAGCTGTGCGCGCGCGCGATCGGCGGCGACGGCCTCGTGCACGTGTTCGGCACCGGGCACTCGCGCATCGGAGTGGAGGAGATGTTCCCGCGCTACGGGTCCTACCCGGGGTTCCATCCGATCGCCGAGCTGTCCATGACGTTCCATACCCAGGTCGTGGGGGCCAACGGGCAGCGTCAGGCGATGTTCATCGAGCGCGTCGAGGGCCTGGCGGACACGATCCTGGACAACTTCCAGCTCGCGGCGCCCGACTGCTTCTTGATCTTCAGCGCCGGCGGCCTGGGCGCCGTGTCGGTGGAGATGGCGGCCGGGGCGCGCGCCCGCGGGCTGCCCGTGATCGCGGTGACCTCCGTCACGCAGTCGCGGGCCGGCACGCCGTCGCACTCCAGCGGCGCGCGGCTCATCGACCACGCCGACGTGGTCCTCGACCTGTGCACCCCGGCGCCCGACGCGCTGGTGGCGCTGGACGGCCTCGACGTGCCCGTCGGCCCCGGCTCGACGATCGCCGCCGTGGCGCTGGGCAACGAGCTCAAGGTCCGCACGGCCGCCCGGCTCGTGGCCCAGGGCGCGATGCCGCCGGTGGTCACGAGCGCGTCGGTGGTCGGGCGCGAGCGTGCGGACGAGCTGTTCGACGCCGCGTACGCCGAGCACGCCCGGCGGGCGTCGCGCGTGCTGCGCGGCGCCCAGCACGGCCGCTGAGCCCGCGCTCCGCGGGGGGCGGAGGGACGCGGGTCGACTTTCCCTTGCATGTCGAGGGAAAGTCGACATGGACCTCAGCGCCCGGCCGCTTGCCGGACCCGTCTTGCCCGCCTCCGGGCAACCTGGTACGTTGCTCCGCGGCATCGTGGCAATCGTTTTCCACAGAGCGCGGAGGGTCGGATGAGTGAGACGCAACCGGGGGGCGGTGCGGTCGCTGCGGTGCCGGACGGCTCGCTGAGCGGACGGCTGGTGCTCGTCACGGGCGCCAGCCGCGGCATCGGCGCGGCGATCGCGTTGCGCGCCGCACGCGCGGGCGCCGACATCGCCGTCGCCTACCACGAGCAGGCCGACGGGGCCGAGGCGGTCGCCGACGAGGTCCGCTCGCTCGGGCGCCGCGCGGCCACGTTCGCCGCCGACCTCTCCGACAGCGGCCAGGCCCGTGCGATGGTCGCCCGGGTGCAGGACGAGCTCGGCCCCATCCACGGGCTCGTCAACAACGCGGGGATCATGCCCCAGAGCCCGTTTCTCGAGATCTCCGACGCGGAGTGGAACGAGGTGCTGAACACTGATCTGACCGCGGCGTTCGCCTGCAGCCAGGCGGTGCTGCCCGGCATGCTCGAGCGCGGCTCGGGATCGATCGTGATGATCAGCTCCCGCTTGGGGCAGATCGGCTTCGCCGGGGTCGCGCACTACAGCGTCGCCAAGGCGGGAGTGATCGCGCTGGCCAAGTCGCTGGCTCGCGAGTTCGGGCCGCGCGGCATCCGCGCCAACGCGATCGCGCCCGGCGTCGTGGTCACCGACATGGGCGCGCAGGTCATGGACGGCGAGGTCGGGCGCAAGCGCATGGCCGAGCTCCCGCTCGGCCGCTTCGGCACCCCGCCCGAGATCGCCGAGGGGGTCGTCTTCCTCCTCTCCGACGCCTCGTCGCTGTTCCTGGGCCAGACCCTGAACCCCAACTGCGGCGGGTACATGCCGTGAGCGCTCGCGCATGACCCGCGTCGTCGAGGTCCAGGACGCCGTCCGGCTCGTCGCCGACGGTGCCACCGTCATCGTCGGCGGCTCGGGAGCCGGGCATGCCGTCCCGCAGCGCTTCATCGACGCGCTGGCCGAGGTCTTCAGCGCGGAGGGCCGGCCGCGGGACCTCACCACCGTGCGCGTGGTCGGCGTCGGCGACTTCGCCGACCGCGGCTTCTCGCAGCTGGCGCTGCCCGGCCTGATGCGCCGCACGATCGGCTCCAACATCGGCAACGAGCCGCGCCTGGGCGAGCTGGTCGAGGCCGGCGAGATCGAGGCCTACTCCTTCCCGCAGGGTGTCCTGTCGCTGCTGTGCCGCGAGATCGCCGGCGGGCGCCCCGGCCTCGTCACCCACATCGGGCTCGACACCTACGTCGACCCGCGCCACACCGGCGGCAAGCAGAACGCGCAGACCACCGAGGACCTCGTCGAGGTCGTCACGCTGCGCGGCCGCGAATGGCTGCTCTACCACGCGTTCCCCATCGACGTGGCCGTCATCCGCGGCACCACCGCCGACGAGGACGGCAACCTCACGATGGAGGACGAGGCGGTCCAGGGCGAGATGCTGGCCATGGCGATGGCCGCGCGCAACAGCGGGGGCATCGTGATCGCCGAGGTGCACCGGCTGGCGCGGGCCGGCACGCTGCCGATGCGCGCCGTCAAGGTCCCCGGCGCGCTCATCGACTACGTCTACGTCGACCCCGACCAGACGCAGACCTACGCCACCGGCTACTCGCCCTACTACGCCGGCGCGCTGCGGCGGCCCGCGACGGCCGCCCCGGCGCCGCCGTTGGACGTGCGCAAGATCATCGGCCGGCGCTCGCTGCTGGAGTTCCGGGCCGGCGACATCTGCAACCTCGGGTTCGGCATCAGCCAGGGGATCGGCGCGATCGCCTTCGAGGAGGGCATCGCCGACCGGCTCGTGCTCACGGTCGAGCAGGGCATCTTCGGTGGCATCCCGGTCGCCGGAAACGAGGGCGGCGCGGGCTTCAACTACCAGGCGATGATCGAGCAGCCGTCGATGTTCGACTTCTACGTCGGTGGCGGGCTCGACGTGGCCAGCCTCTCGTTCGCCGAGGTCGACCGCCATGGCAACGTCAACGTCCACGCCTTCGAGGGCCGCGTGCGCGGGCCGGGCGGGTTCCCCAACATCAGCGCGCGGACCAAGAAGATCTGCTTCGTGGGCACGCTCACCGCGCGCGGGCTGGACGTCGCAGCGCAGGACGGCCGGCTGCACATCCGCTCCGAGGGCGCGCTGCCCAAGTTCGTCGACGAGGTGCGCGAGGTGACGTTCAGCGGCCGGCTGGCGCGCAGCAACGGGCAAGAGGTCCGGTTCATCACCGAGCGGGCGGTCTTCGCCCTGCGCGAGGAGGGGGTCACCCTGATCGAGGTCGCCGAGGGCATCGACCTGCAGCGCGACGTGCTGGACCAGATGGCGTTCCGCCCGATCGTGCCCGCCGACGTCGGCACGATGGACCCGCGCGTCTACGGCGCCGGGCCGATGGGGTTGGCCGAGACCCTGGCCGGCCGCGAGACGCCGCAGGAGGCCCGCGCGTGATCACGCTCAGCCGCGGCGCGGTCTCGCAGATCGAGCTGGACAACCAGCCGCTGAACCTCGTCACCGGCGAGATGATGGAGCGCCTCGACGCCGTCCTCGACGAGCTGGCGCGCGATCGCGACGTGCGCGCCGTCGTCGTCACCGGCGCGGGGGAGCGCGCGTTCTGCGCCGGCTCCGACGTCAAGGAGTTCGAGGGCCTGGCCGGCCGCGTCGCCCAGGGCAAGCTCCTCTACGAGAAGTACGTCTACCGCAAGCTCGCCGAGCTGGCCGTGCCGACGATCGCCGCGATCGAGGGCGACGCGCTCGGAGGCGGCCTCGAGCTGGCGCTGTGCTGCGATCTGCGGATCGCGAGCGCGCGCGCCCGCCTGGGCATGCCCGAGGTGCGCCTCGGGGTGATCCCCGGCAGCGGCGGGACGCAGCGGCTGCCGGCGGTCGTCGGCCCCGCCCGCGCCAAGGAGCTGATCCTGGTCGGCGAGCTCATCAGCGCCGAGCGCGCCGAGCAGATCGGGCTCGTCAACGCGGTCGTCGGCGAGGGCGAGGCGCTGGCCGCCGCCACCGACATGGCGCAGCGGATCGCTCAGCGCGGCCCCGTCGCCGTCCGCGAGGCCAAGCGCCTGATCGAGCGCGCCCGCGACCTCGACCTCGACGCCGGCATGGCGGCCGAGCTCGACGCCTCCGACCGCGTCTTCGCCAGCGACGACATGCTCGAGGGCGCCCGCGCCTTCTTCGCCAAGGAACCGCCGCAGTTTCCCGGAGCCTGACGCCCCACCACCCACCCTACGACTCACCGATCGACCCACGGAGAAACACACTTCAATGGACAACGTCTCGCGGTTCGGGGTCTTCCTCCCGACCTACATCTGGGCCGACGACGGGCCCGAGCGAGCCCGCAACATCGTCGCGTTCGCCCGACGCGTGGAGGAGCTCGGCTTCGACTCGCTGTTCGTGACCGACCACCTGCTGTCGGCGACGCACTTCTACTCGGCCTCGTTCCTCGAGCCGCTCAGCACGCTGGCGGTGGCGGCGGGCGCCACGGAGCGCGTGCGGCTCGGCACCTCCGTGCTCGTGCTGCCCACGCGCCACCCGGTCGTGCTCGCCAAGGAGATGTCGACGCTCCAGTACCTGTCCAACAACCGCTTCATCCTCGGCGTCGGCGTGGGGTGGAACCAGGCGGAGTTCGTCGCCACCGGCGGCGACAAGTCGCAGCGCGGCAAGCGCTCGGACGAGCTGCTGGACATCGCCATCCCGTTGATGGAGGGCGAGACGGTCACCTACCACGGCAAGTACTTCTCGGTCGACGACGTCTCGATCGAGCCGCGTCCCACGCGCCGTCCCGAGCTGTGGGTCGGCGGCGGCTCGCAGCTGGCCAACGACAAGTCGCCTGACAAGCCGACGCTCGTGCCCGCCGTCAAGCGGCGCATCCTGCGCGGCGAGGGCTGGATCCCCCGGCCGACGTGCCCGCCCGAGGAGCAGGCGCGCGACTGGGCCGAGATCCAGGAGGGCCTCGTGGAGCAGGGCAGCGACCCGGCGACGTTCACCGTCGCCCACGAGAACTTCATGCACTTCGTCGACACCGCCGATCCCGTCGAGGCGCGCCGCCAGCAGCACGAGGCCTTCCTGAAGGTCATGAGCACGACGCGCGGTCCCGAGTACCTGGAGTCCGTGTACCTGTTCGGCACGCCGGAGGAGATGGTCGCCTCGCTGCAGGCCCGCGTCGACGCCGGCATCGGCTACTTCATGCTGCACACGATGACGCCGGACATCGGCCAGCTCGACCTGTGGCTGCGCGACATCGTCCCGCACGTGCGGTTCCCGGAGGACTCGTCGACGGCGCGGGCCGCGTGACCCCGGACGCGACACGCCGCGTCGCCCTGATCGGCCGGCCGCTGCGGCGCCGGCACTCCCAGGTCATGCACGACGCGGCGTTCGCGGCCAACGGCATCGACGCGCGCTACGACCTGCGCGAGCTCGAGCCCGGCGAGGTCGCAGACTTCGTCGAGCAGGCTCGCGGGCCGGAGTGGCTGGGCTTCCAGATCACCGCGCCCTACAAGCGCGACGTCATGGCCCTGCTCGACGCCGTCGAGCCCGAGGCCGAGGCGATCGGCGCGGTCAACAGCGTCATGCGTGCGCCCGACGGCGCGCTGGTCGGCTTCAACACCGACGCGCCGGGGTTCGCCGCCGCCGTGCGGCGCGACCTCGGGATGGAGCTGGGTGGCGCGCGCGTGGTGGTGGCCGGCGCGGGCGGCGCGGCCCATGCGGTCGCCCATGCCGCCGTCAGCGCGGGGGCGGCCGAGGTCCGCGTCGTCAGCCGCACGCTGCAGCCGGCGCAGGCGCTGGCCGATCGCGTGGGCGGCGTGGTGCCCGGCACGCTGGACGACGGGGCGCTGCCCGGCGCGCTGGCCGCCGCCGACCTGTTGGTCAACGCCACCACGGTCGGGATGCTCACGCCGGGCGTCGTCGTCGACCCGGCGCTGCTCGGCGAGCACGCGGCGGTCTTCGACCTGGTCTACGTGCCGCTGGAGACCGAGCTGCTGCGTGCCGCCCGCGCGCGCGGGCTGCGCGCCGCCGGAGGCGCCGGCATGCTCGTCGCGCAGGCGGTCATCGCCTTCCGGCGCTGGACCGGGGTCGCCGACGTCACCGACGTCATGCAGGCGGCGGTGGCGCCGCTGCTCGAGGGCGCCGCGGCACCATGAGCGCGCCGGGCGATCCTCACGCGGCGATCGCCGAGCGCCTGTGGCGCGCCCAGCGCGACGGACGCCTGACGTCCGCGCCCACCGCCGAGCTCCCCGGCCTCGACGTGCCGGGCGCCTACGCGATCCAGCGCGCGATGGTCGGACACCTCGAGCGCGACGGCGCCGCCCCGGCGGGCTGGAAGGTCGGCCTGACGTCGGCGATCGGCGGCCGGCGCGGCGCGCCAGGGCCGATCTACGGCCAGCTGCTGTCGGACATGGTCGTGGCCGAGTCGGAGCCGATCCCGGCGGGGGTCATGCACGGGCCCGAGGTCGAGGGGGAGATCGCCTTCGTCCTCGACCGTCCCCTGCGCGGCCCCGGCGTGACGGTCGCCGACGTCCTGGCCGCCACGCGCGGCGTGGCGCCTGCCATCGAGATCATCGCCGGACGCCTGGAGCCCGGCGACCACGCGGTCGTGGACTTCATCGCCGACAACGCGGCCAGCGCGCGGGCGGTCCTCGGCGATGCGCTCGTGCCCGTCGACGACCTCGACCTGCGCCTGGTCGGGATGGTCCAGTCGTCGGACGGCGAGGTCGTCGCGACCGGCGCGGGAGCGCGCGTCCTCGGCCACCCCGCGGCGTCGGTGGCGTGGCTGGCCAACGCGCTGGCGACGGGCGGCCGGCAGTTGGACGCGGACACGTTCGTGCTCAGCGGTTCGCTCGCACCGGCGGTCCCCGCCCAGCCCGGAGACACGTTCACGGTGGAGTTCGACCGTTTGGGCTCCGTGTCGGCCGTCTTCGGCTTGACAGCGGTTTCGGGCATCGGCTATTAGTAGACACCAGTGGAAAACGTTTGCCGTCCCAGATGAGCGGATCGTCCCTGACCGAGGTGGCCAAGGCGGGCGGGGTGTCGCTCGCGACGGCCTCGCGCGTGCTCAACCCCAACAACGAGCACCCGGTCAGCGACGACGTGCGGGCCCGGGTCCTGGCCGCGGCGGAGAGCCTCAACTACAGCGTCAACGCGCTGGCGCGCGGCCTCAAGGTCCAGCGCACGCGCGTCGTCGCGGCCATCGTCCACGACTTCTGCGACCCGTTCTTCAACACCGTCGCGAAGGGCGTGACCGACGCGGCGGAGGCGGCCGGCTACCTGACGGTGCTGTGCAACTCCTCGCGCGACCCCGACAAGGAGCTGCGTTACGTTCAGCTGGCCCAGCAGCAGCGCGTCGCCGGCGTCCTGTTCATCGGCGGCGGCCTCGCGTCGCGCACCTACCGCGACGCGATGCGCCAGCAGGTGGCGACGCTGCGCAGCTACGGCGCGCACGCGATCGCGCTCGAGCCGCGCGGCTCCCGCATGCCGGCCGAGATTCCCGACAACCGCGGCGGCGCCCGGCTGGCTACCGACCATCTCGTCGCGCTCGGTCACGAGCGGATCGCGTTCATCGACGGCCCCGAGCAGGTGCTCACCAGCCGCGAGCGCCTCCGCGGCTACCGGGACGGCCTGGAGGCCGCGGGCATCGCCTTCGACGAACGGCTCGTGGTCTCCGGCGGCTTCACCGAGGAGGGCGGCCGGGCGGCGCTGGCACAGCTGCTGGACGCCGGCGTCGGGTTCACCGCGGTCTTCGCGTCCAACGACGCGATGGCCATCGGCTGCACCTTCGAGCTGCGCGCCCGCGGGCTCGTGATCCCGCGCGACATGTCGCTCGTGGGCTTCGACGACATCGCGCCCGTGCGCTGGCTTCACCCGCCGCTGACCACGGTGCGCGTGCCGATGGAGGAGATCGGCGCCGCCGGCGTCGCGCGGCTGCTGGCCCTGCTCGACGCCGAGGGCGGGAACGGATCACCGGCCGGCCGGCTGGTCAACGTCCACCCGACCGAGCTCGTGGTGCGGGCGACGACCGGCCCGCCGCCCGCTCGGAAGGCGCGGGCATGAGCGCGAGCGTGCGCGTGGCGACGGCACTGGCCTCGGTCCCGCGCGCGCGCCTCGCCACGTTGCCCACCCCGCTGGAGCCGGGGCCGCTCCTGCCGGGCGGGGCACGCCTCGTGGTCAAGCGCGACGACCTCAGCGGCCTGGGGCTCGGCGGCAACAAGGCGCGCAAGCTCGAGTTCCTCTGCGGGGCCGCCGTGGCGGCCGGCGCCGACACGCTGGTCACGGTCGGGGCGGCGCAGTCCAACCACGCCCGCATGACCGCGGCGGCCGGCGCCGTGCTCGGGCTGGAGACCCATCTCGTCCTCGGTGGCGTCGCCGAGCACCCGCCGGTGGGCAACCAGCTGTTGTCCCGCATGTTCGGCGCGCATGCGCACCACCCGCAGACCGACCGCTGGAGCGAGTTGTCGGCCGCGCTGGACGTGCTCGTCGAGCAGCTGCGCGCCGCCGGGCGCCGGCCGTTCGCCATCCCCATGGGCGGCAGCACCGCGGCCGGGGCGCTCGGCTTCCTGGCCGCGTGGGTCGAGCTGAGCGAGCAGTGCGAGGCCTCGCAGCTGCGCCCTGCCGCCATCGTGCACGCCAGCTCGACGGGCGGCACGCACGGCGGGCTGCTCGCGGGGCGGGCGGTGTGGGGCGCCGCGGGCGAGGCCGCGCCGGACGTCATCGCCGTCGACGTGGCCAAGGACTCGCCCGACCTCGCCGCCGACGCCGTGGCTCTCGCGAGCGCGGCGCTGCAGTCCGTGGGGTTGGGCGACGTGCCCGTCGACCCGGCGTCGGTCGAGCTCGACGAGCGGTGGGTCGGCGACAGCTACGCGGTGCCCAGCGCCGCCGGCGACGCGGCCGTCGCGTGGGCGGCGCGCCACGGCGCGTGGGTGCTCGACCGCACCTACACGGGCAAGGCCTTCGCCGGCCTGCTCGGCCTCGCCGAGCAGGGCCGCTTCGCCCCCGACTCGACGGTGGTGTTCTGGCACACCGGCGGGTTCCCGGCCGTCTTCGCGCCCGGCGGCGCCGTGCTGCCGGACGCCACTCCCGAGATGAAGGTGATCGCGTGACCTTGAACCTGGACGGACTGATCCCGGCCACCGTGCTGCCGATGACCGAGGGCGGGGTGATCGACGAGCCGGCGCTGCGGCGCTACATCTCGTGGATCTCCGAGCTCGGCCCGGTGGCGCTGGCCATCAACGCCGACACGGGCGAGGGCCCGCACCTGACGCACGACGAGAAGCTGCGGGTCATCGAGGTCGTCGGCGAGGAGACCTCGTTGCCGATCATCGCCGGCCTCGCCGGGCCGTTCCCCGAGCAGGCGATCAAGCAGGCGCGCGACTACCGCGCCGCGGGCGCCTCCGCGTTGCTCGTCTTCCCGATCCCGGCCTACCTCTCGGCGCCGTTGGACCCCGCCATCCCGGTGGAGTACC
>JAWVGD010000166.1:0-2721 GCA_033855515.1 Baekduia sp. | reverse complement strand
GATGCGCGCGCCCCAGCCCCAGACCGGCAGCAGCGCGACGTCCAGCTCCTCGGCGCCGATGCGCGTCATGCCGTCGAAGAGGTCGGTGTCGCCGGCGAAGTACACCCGCGCGTCGCCTTCGACGACGAACCCGAGCGCGTCGGAGCGGGCGCCGCCCACGGGGCTGCGGCGGACGTCGTGGCGGGCCGGCACGGCCCGGACGCGGACGCCCGGGGCAACGTCCACGACGTCGCCGGCGACGACGTCGCGCACGTCGGCGCGCCGTGCACGCCCCAAGGCCGCCCGCGTGCCGCGCGGCCCGATGACCGGCACGTGCGGCGCGATGCGGCGCAGCGTGGGCACGTCGGCATGGTCGCGGTGCAGGTGCGACAGGAGGACGGCATCCAGACCGGCAGGCACCGGCGGAACGGGGCCGTGACGCGCGAGATGCGCCACACGGCCGCGAAGCACCGGGTCCGTCAGGAGCCGCGTGCCGGAGAAGTCGATGAGGACGGTGGCGTGACCGAGCCAGGTGAGACGTGTCGCCATGTCGGAACGGTGATGTAGGAGCCGATCGCCGCCGCCGTCACCAGCACGAAGCCGGCGGCCCACAGCAGCGAGAGGAGGGTGAAGGCGACGCCGATGACGCCGAACTCCGTGGCCGACGAGTTGATCGCCCGCGGCGCGTAGAGCAGGGCGCCGATGCCGAGGAGCGTCATCCCGATCGCCGACAGCGCCGCCTGCGGGATCAGCGCCCGCCACGGCACGCGGCGCGAGAGAAGGACGTACGGCGTGACGAGCCACAGGACGAAGCTCGCAGCGAGGGCGGCGGCGGCCCCCATCGGGGAGGGGAGATCGTCGTTGACGGCGGGCACCACCGTCCAGTAGGCGGCGATGAACCCGATCCAGAGCAGCCCCCAGCCGGTGCCCTTCATGCCGCGCCGAGGCAGGTCCCAGGCCAGCTCGAAGGTCCGCTGCAGCGCCCGGGTGAACGCAAGGGTCGAGTACACGACGATGACGCCGCCGAGGAGCGTGATGGTCGCGTCGTCGGCCGGCGAATCGAACGTCTGATGGACGGCGGTGGCGCCGTCGCCGCTGAGGCCGAAGCGATCGATCAGCCCGTTGGCGAACGACTTGCCACCGTTGGCGCCCAGGCTGGAGAGCACGATCAACAGGGGGATCAGCGCGCTGAACGCCTGAGCGCCGACGACCAGGGAGCGGTCGATGATCTCCAGCTCCAAGAGACGCTTCAGAACGCTGCGGCCGGACCGCGTCAGCCACGCGACGGTGTCGTGCACCGTCGAATGGTCGCGCCCCGGGGGCCCGGACCGCATCACCCCTTCAGGACGATGGACCGGCCCTCCGCCATCTCAGTTGAGCGTCACGAGGCCGACGCCGAGGCAGAGGCTGCACAGCAGCGCCACGCCGAACAGCGGCAGCTGCACGCCGAGGAGCCCGGCCTCGAGCTCCTCCGCGCCCTGGAGGTCGGCGCTGACCGCCCGCTCGTCCGACAGCAGCGCTTCCGCGCCCCAGACGTCGGCGAGCACGCCGACCACCGCCATCGCGACGGTGAGCCATCCGGCCCAGCGCGGGCCGTCGAGGATGATGAACAGCGCGCAGAGCGCCAGGCCTCCGATCGCCGCCACGACCTGCAGCCCCAGCCCCGGCGCGCCCGACAGCGCGCCCAGCGCGACCGGCACCGCCAGCCCGGCGATGAGGATCCAGACCATCAGCGCGACCCATTCCATGGTGTGCTCCTCAGGGTGGTGGAGGTGACCGGCAGGCACGGTCGTCGTGCGCCCACCCAGCGTGCGCCGTGGGGGACTCCGCTTCATCACCCGTAGCGGATGATGCCGCTGCGGCTGCCGGCTTCGAACATGGGCCGGTGCCGGTTCCGGCACACGACCGAGAGGAGCAAGCCGTGAGCGAGGTAGAACTCGACGAGATGGGCCCGATCGACTACGTCATCCTGGAGTGGCCGACCGAGCCCTCGGGCGACGAGGTCGTGCCGCTGCTGCTGGATCTCGTACAACGGGGCATCATCCGGATCCTCGACATCGCGTTCGTCAGCAAGGACGAGGACGGCGCCCTCACCGCGATCGAGATCGGCGACCTGGGTCCGGCCGCGGAGGCCTTCGGCGCGTTCGAGGGCGCTTCGTCGGGCCTGGTCGACGAAGAGGACCTGCAGGACGCCGCGTCCGCGCTCGCGCCCGGTACGTCGGCCGCCATCCTCGTGTGGGAGAACCGCTGGGCCGCGCCCGTCGCCATCGCGCTGCGCCGCTCCGGTGGGCAGCTGATCGCCAGCGGCCGCATCCCCGTCCAAGCGCTCGTCGCGTCGCTCGACGCGCTCGAGACGGCCACCAAGTAGAGCCACAGGAGAGAGACCATGCCCGGATTGCTTCGCGGAGTCGCCCGTGTTGCCGTTGCGGCCGGTACCGCCACCGCCGTCAGCAACCGCGTGTCGCGGCGGCAGGAGTCGCGCTGGGCCCAGCAGGGTCCGTCTGAGCCAGAGGAGGGCTACGCGCAGGAGCCGGCACCCGCCGCGGCTCCGGCCGCCGCGGCCCCGGATGCGCTGGGGCAGCTGAAGGAGCTCGGCGCCCTCAGGGATCAGGGAGTCCTCACGGAGTCGGAGTTCCAGACCCAGAAGGCACGGATCCTGGCCTGAACTGAACGACCGGTCGCCTGTTCCGTGACCAGGTGCGTGGGCCTCTACTCCGCCGCGGGTTCGGCCCCCTGGGGCCG
>JAWVGD010000165.1:0-3380 GCA_033855515.1 Baekduia sp. | reverse complement strand
GAGCGCCGCGGCCGAGTCGTTGGGGATGTCGGCCAGGACGTCCCACTCGTCGGCGTCGCGGAAGACCTCGACACCGCCCTCCAGCGCCGCCTCGGCGCCGGCCTCGGCGCCGGCGACCATCCCCTCCTCGCCCTCGAGGCCGAGTCCGATCAGCGCAGCAACCGTGCTGCCCAGCTCCACCGCCTCGTCGGCGGTCAGGTTGCTGAGGTGCTCGACCTCCAGGTCGCCCGCGGCGTCCTTGTAGACGGCCAGCGCGTCGATCACGCGGACCGTGTCGCTCTCGCGCAGGCGCTCGAGCTCGGCGATGATCTCACCGTGGAAGTCGGGGTGGTTGAACCCCAACACGATGAGCTGTACGGGCCCGATCGCCATGTCTGCTCCCTTGGTTGCCGTCGGACGATTGCTCCGATGGTCGCCAGCGCACCGCGCGCGGCGCATCACCCGGTCGGGATGATGTCCTCGCCGCGGCAGCCGGGCTCCATTGGTCCATGCCGGATCCTGCCGCGCTGCTTCGGAGCAAGAGCTACGTGCAGGTGCTGGTGCTCGCGGCCCTGGTCGGCGTCCCCGTCTCCGCCCTGGCCTACGGGTTCCTCAAGCTCGTCGCGGTGCTGCAGACGGCGATCTTCGAGGACCTGCCCCACGGCCTCGGCTTCGACGGCGTGCCGGCCTGGTGGCCGCTGCCCGTGCTCGCCCTGTCGGGCCTGCTGACCGCGCTGGCCATCACGCGCCTGCCGGGCACCGGCGGCCACTCGCCGGCCGACGGCTTCAAGGCCTCGGGCCCGGTCCCGCCGATCGAGCTTCCGGGCATCCTGGCCGCCGCGCTGGCGTCGCTCGGCTTCGGCGTCGTGCTCGGTCCCGAGGCTCCGCTGATCCTCATCGGGAGCGGGCTCGGCGTCTTGGCCGTCCGCCTCGCCGCCCGCGACGCCCCGCAGCAGGCGGCGGCGATGATCGCCGCTGCCGGCAGCTTTGCGGCCATCAGCTCATTGCTGGGCTCGCCGCTGCTCGGCGCGTTCCTCCTGCTGGAAGCCAGCGGCCTCGGCGGCCCGATGGTCGGACTGGTCCTCATGCCGGGACTGCTGGCAGCCGGTGTCGGGTCGCTGGTCTTCGTCGGGCTGGACTCGCTCACCGGCTTCGGGACACTCAGCCTTGCGATCCCGGGCCTACCGCCCATAGGCCATCCAACCGGCACCTGGTTCGCCTGGGCCGTGGCCTTCGGCGTCCTCGCCCCGCTGATCGGCCGCGGGATCTCGCTGCTCGCGGTGGCGGTCCGGGCCCGCGCGCAGGAGCGCATGCTGATCGCGATGCCGATGCTCGGCCTGCTGATCGGCGGGCTGGCCGTCGCCTTCGGCCAGGTGACCGGCCACCCCGCCAAGGAGGTCCTGTTCTCCGGGCAGGACGCGCTGGGCCCGCTGATCAGCGGCGCCTCGAGCTGGTCGATCGGCGCGCTCATCGCGCTCGTCGTGGCCAAGGGGCTCGCCTACGCGCTGGCGCTCAGCTCCTTTCGCGGCGGCCCGGTCTTCCCCGCGATGTTCCTCGGGGCGGCCGCCGGGATCGCTGCTTCTCACCTTCCCGGCCTGCCGCTGATCCCTGCCGTCGCGATGGGCATCGGGGCGATGTGCACCACCATGCTCACCCTGCCGCTCACCGCGACCCTGCTGGCAACGCTGCTGCTGGGGAGCGACGGCACGAACGTCATCCCCGTGGTGATCGTGGCGGTCGTGGTGAGCCACGTCGTCACCGCGCGACTGACGCCGCTGCCGGCGCCGGCCGACGCGCCCGCATCGCCCGCGGCCACGCCCAACGCCCCGCCCGCGCCGTCGCTCTCTGGTTCACCCGGATGAGGTGATGCCCCGGCTCGGCCCGGTCCGCAGCATCTGCAGCCATGGCCAGCGCAGTGACCTCCCAGCGCCGCCCCGCGGCGCGTCACCAGCGCCGGCACGGCCGGCGGGACGCGACGTGAGCTGGCGGCCGAGTTCCCCCCGGCTGCGTCCGCTGCGCCTCGCCGTCTCGTGGGTCGTCTCGGCGGTGGCGGTGTGGATCACGGCCTGGTTGCTGCCGGGGGTCAGCCTGGGGCACAGCGGCGCCGCGTTCGCGTGTGCGGCGGTCATCGCCCTGCTCAACGCCGTGCTGCCGCCGGCACTCGCCGCACTGCGGCTCCCCTACATGCTGGTGGCGGGCTTCCTGATCGTCCTCATCGGCGACGCCCTCGTGCTGCTGGCCGCCGCGGCCGTGCTCCCGGCCGACGACGTCCGCGTCGACTCCTTCGGCGTCGCCCTGCTGGCGGCCCTGCTGATCACGGCCGTGAGCATGGTCCTGCAGATCGTGCTCGGCACCGATGACGACGACGAGTACTCGCTGCGCGTCACCCGCCGGATCGCCAAGCGCCAGGGCGCCGTCGACCAGACCGACGCACCGGGAATCGTCTACCTGGAGATCGACGGGCTCGGGCTGCCGATCCTGCGCGACGCGATGCGCGACGGCAGCGCGCCGAACATGGCCAGGTGGATCACCGAGGAGGGCTACCGGCTCGCCGAGTGGGAGACCGACCTCTCGTCGCAGACCGGCGCCAGCCAGGCTGGGATCCTGCTCGGCTCCAACGAGGACATCCCCGCCTTCCGCTGGGTCGAGAAGGAGACGGGCGTCATGATGGTCTGCTCGTCGCCGGCCGACTGCGCGGAGATCGAGCGGCGCCACGCGACCGGCGTCGGGCTGCTCGTCGACGGTGGCGCCAGCCGCGGCAACCTGCTGTCGGGCGAGGCGGACGAGGTGATCCTGACGGTCAGCCGGGCGGAGGCCGAGCGCGGCGCCAACCCGGGCTACCGGGCGTTCCTGGCCAACGGCTTCAACGTCACCCGCGCCTTGGTGCTGTTCACCTGGGAGGTGGGGCTGGAGGTGACCGCAGCGCTACGGGCTGCCCGTCGCGACGTTCGCCCGCGCGGCCATCGCGGCGGCTACTACCCGCTGATGCGCGCCGCGCTGTGCGTGATCGTGCGCGACCTCATCGTCTTCGGCGTCCTGACCGACATGATGCGCGGACGCCCCGCCGTCTATGCGACCTTCTCCAGCTACGACGAGGTCGCCCACCACTCAGGGCTGCAGCGCGCCGACACCATGGAGGCGCTGCGCAAGCTCGACCAGCAGTTCGAGCGGCTGCGACGCGCGCGGGCGTACGCGCCACGCCCATACGAGATCGTCGTCCTCTCCGACCACGGCCAGACGCAGGGGTCGACCTTCAAGCAGCGCAACGGCTACGGGCTCGACGACCTCGTCGCTCGCTCGCTGACCGGCGGCCGCGTCGCCGGGTTCTCCGGCGGCGACGAGCAGAACGCGATGGTCCACCAGGCCGTCGACGAGGCGAGCGGCAAGCAGCCCAAGGCCGA
>JAWVGD010000164.1:0-6398 GCA_033855515.1 Baekduia sp. | reverse complement strand
GTGCTCCACCTGCCCCAACTGGTGGGCCTGGCCCTCGGCCTGGACCCCAAGCAGCTCGGGCTTTACAAGCACGTCGTCAAGCCCACCGCCGTCATCGACTGGACGACCTCGGTCGTGGCCGGCGTCGGTGCGGGCGACGGCGGCTGGTGAAGCTCCGCAGGCTCCTGCGGGGAGCGCCGCAGGCGCCGGAGGCCATCGAGCCACGGCGCCGGCGGCGGCCTCGCGCCGACGGCCCGCGCACCATCGTGCCGGTCGACGAGGCCCCCGCTCCACGCGGTCCGGCCCCGGGCACGGTCTTCGCCCTCGACGTCGACGCCGCCCGGGAGCG
The DNA here is from genome assembly GCA_033855515.1 of Baekduia sp. Lineage (GTDB taxonomy): Bacteria > Actinomycetota > Thermoleophilia > Solirubrobacterales > Solirubrobacteraceae > Baekduia. The sequence continues at coordinate 6,070 of JAWVGD010000164.1, read as the reverse complement.
GCTGCGACGGGCGATCCCGCCCGTCGGCGACGACGAGCAGTAGTGGTACTGCCCCCACCACGGTGGGGGCAGCCACCTCCGGGGCCGCCGTAGGGGTCTCCCCGATGTGCGCGACGCCGGCCGGCACGGATCATGGTGCGCATGACCCGTGCCCTCCCCCTGGCCCTCCTGCACGTCGGCGTCCTGCTGGCTCCAGGGCTCATCGCGATCCTGGACCACGTCTGACCCGCGGCGCCGCGCGCCGCGGGAGCGTTGCGTCGTCTACGCCGCGGCGCGGGCGCGCTTCAGCAGGCCGCGCTCGTGCAGCAGCTCAGCGATCTGCACGGTGTTCAGGGCGGCGCCCTTGAGCAGGTTGTCGCCGACGACGAACAGGTTCAGCGACTTGGGGTCGCTCAGGTCGGCGCGCACGCGGCCGACGGCGACGGGGTCGCGGCCCGCCCATTCCAGCGGCGTGGGGACGTCGTCGAGCTCCACGCCCTCGTGGGCGCCCATGACCTCGAGCGCGCGAGCGACGGTGGGCTCGCGCTCGAACGTCGCGCGCACCTCGATCGAGTGGCCGACCATGACCGGGACGCGCACGCACGTCGGCGCGACCGCGAGCTCCGGGATCCCGAGGATCTTCCGGGACTCGTTCTGGAGCTTCATCTCCTCATCGGTGTAGCCGTTGCCGGTGTCCTTGCCCAGCATGGGCACGACGTTGAACGCCAGCGGCTTGCCGAAGACGCTCGTGTCGGCCACCTTCGCGGCGGCGGCTGCGCCCTGGGTCTGCAGCGCGAAGGGGTCGGCCAGCAGCGTCGGGACCTGGTCGATGAGCTCGTCCATGCCCTTCTGCCCGGCGCCGCCCGCGGCCTGGAAGCTCGTGGCGACGATCGCGGTCAGCCCGAACTCGTCGTGCAGCGCGTGCAGCGGCGGCATGATCGCCATCGTCGTGCAGTTGGGGTTGGCGACGATGCCCTTGTCGATGTGGTCCAGGGCGTCGGGGTTGACCTCGGAGACCACGAGCGGGACGCCCGGGTCCATGCGGAACGCGCTGGAGTTGTCGACCACGATCGCGCCGCGGGCGGTGAAGCGCGGCGCCCACTCCTTGGAGATCGAGCCGCCGGCGCTGAAGATCGCGACGTCGAAGCCGTCGAGGCGGTCGTCGTCGGCCAGGCCCTGGACGACGAGGCCGTCGTCGAGCTGCCTGCCCGCCGAGCGCTCGGAGGCGAACGGGACGATCTCGGCGGCCGGGTAGGCCCGGTCGCGCAGGAGGCGGCGCATCTCGGTCCCGACGGCGCCGGTCGCGCCGACGACGGCAACGCGGTACAGGCTCATGAGGCGAACCTCATGACCGATTGGTCGTGGTTGCTGCTCATGAGGCGAACCTCATGACCGGATTGGTCGTGGTTGCTGCTCATGAGGCGAACCTCATGACCGGATTGGTCGTGGTTGCTGCTCATGAGGCGAATTCCCCGAACGGCTGCTCCGGGCGGATCGTGTCCGCCCCCGACAGGTCGAACGCGCTGTGCAGCGCCTTGACCGCGGCCTCGACCTTGTCGACCGGCACGACGCAGGAGATCCGGATCGGCGACGTCGAGATCATGTCGATGTTGATGCCCTGCGTGCCGAGGACCGTGAAGACCTTGGCGGCCACGCCCGGGTGCGACTTCATCCCGGCGCCGACGATCGACACCTTGCCCATCGACTCGTCGGTCTCGACCGTGATGCCCAGCTCGGTCGCGATCGGCTCCAGCGCGACGCGCGCGATGGCGGCCTCGTCCTGGGGGACCGTGAACGACAGCTCGGCCAGCGCGCCCTCGGTGCGCGGCTCGTTCTGGATGATCATGTCGATGTTGACGTTGCTGTCGGCCAGCGCCGTCGTCACGCGTCCGGCGATGCCGGGCGTGTCGGGCAGGCCGATCAGCGTGACGCGCGCCTCGCCCCGTGAGTGGGTGACGGCGGTGATGAGCGGGTTCTCCATGTCCTGGTCCTTCCTCTCGTCCTCGGAGGAGACGATGGTGCCCTCCGAGTCGTCAAAGCTCGATCGGCAGTGGATGCGCACGCCGTGGTTGCGCGCGTACTCGACGCTGCGCAGCTGCAGCACGCCGGCGCCGGAGGCGGCCATCTCGAGCATCTCGTCGAAGGAGACGATGTCGAGCTTGCGCGCGTCGGGGACGATCCGGGGATCGGCCGAGAACACGCCGGGCACGTCGGTGTAGATCTCGCACTCGTCGGCGCCGATGGCGGCCGCGAGCGCAACCGCGGTCGTATCCGACCCGCCGCGACCGAGCGTCGTGACGTCCTTGGCGGTGCTGACGCCCTGAAAGCCCGCAACCAGGACAATTGAGTCCTCGTCCAACGCCGCGCGGATGCGATCGGCCCGCACCTCGAGGATGCGCGCCTTGGTATGGCTCGTATCCGTGACGATGCCGGCCTGCGATCCCGTGAGGGAGATGGCGCGGTGGCCGAGATCGTTGATCGCCATGGCACACAGCGCACACGACACCCGCTCTCCGGTGGAGAGGAGCATGTCCATCTCCCGCGGATCGGGGGTCTCGGAGATCTCGAACGCGTCGGCGATGAGCCGGTCGGTCTCCTTGCCGCGGGCGCTCAGCACGACGACGACGCGCTGGCCGGCCTCGCGCTTGGCGACGATCCGCTCCGCGGCGCGCTTGATGCGCGACGCGTCCGCGACAGAGGTGCCTCCGAACTTCATGACGACGGTGCCCGGCATGGACGCGCAATGCTAGTCAACGTGGACGGAGCGTCATGAGCCGGTGGCGGATCATCGGCCTGGCCGGCGGCGTGGCGGCGGTCGTCGTGGTCCTCGTGCTCATCTTCAGTGGCGGCGACGCCAGCCACGCGGTGCCCGAGGGCGGCTCGTCGTTCCGGACGCCGACGGCCGCGCACCGGCCCACGCCGGGCACGGGGCTGCTGGACGCGCTGGCGCCGGTCCTCGACCAGGGCCAGGAGCCCGCCCCGGCGACGTCAGCGGCGCCGGCCGGGACCGAGACGACGCCGGGCGTCGCGCCCGACAAGCCGTCGGGCGGCCTGCCGACGACGCCCGCCCGCGCCGCGGCGCGGCTGTTCCTGGTCGGCTTCGGCGGGCACGATCCCGGCCGCCCCGTGCTCAAGCGCCTGGGCCTGCACGAATGGGGCGGCGTGGTCCTGGAGCCCGGCAACGGCGTCTCGCCCCAGCAGGTCGCGGGCCTCGTGGGGAGCATCCGCGGCGCTGCCCAGCGCGCCCGGCACCTCGCGCCGCTGATCGCCGCCTCCCAACTCGGCGGGCAGCTCGACGCCGTCCCGATCGGCTCGCCGGCGCAGTCGCAGGTCCCCGACGCGCGCACCGCCCAGGCGTCCGCGCTGGCGGCGGCCAAGGTCCTGCGCACGCTCGGCATCCGGATGGTGCTGGCGCCGGCGGCCGACATCGGCGTGGCGGGCGGCCCGTGGGCGGGTCTTGCCTACTCCGACGATCCGGCCGCCGTCAGCGCGCTGGCGGGCGCCGCGGTGGCCGGCTTCAAGCAGGGCCAGGTGGCGCCGGCGCCCGGGCACTTCCCCGGCGAGGGCGGCGCGTCGGGCGATCCGGTGCTGGAGCAGGCGACCGTCGGCCTGTCGCTCGACGAGCTCCGCAAGGCCGATCTGCGGCCGTTCACGGCGCTGGCCAAGCACGCGCCGGCCATCCAGCTCAGCGCCGCGTCCTTCCTCGCCTTCGACGGCGTCACGCCCGCGACCCTGCTGCCCGAGGTCGTGGCCCTGCTCCGCGATGACCTCGGCTTCAAGGGCGTGGTGGTCAGCGGCGATCTGCAGGCCGCGTCGCTGGGCACCGGCGAGCCGGTGACCGACCTGGCGGTGCAGGCGATCAAGGCCGGCTGCGACCTGGTCTGGATCCCCGGCGACGCGACCGACCAGGACGCGGCCTGGCGCGCGGTCGTACGCGCCTTGCGCACCGGCGAGATCCCCGCCGCGCGGGCGGCCGAGGCGCTGCGCCGCGTCAGCCTGTTGCGGGCGCAATACGGCGTGCGCTGATCGGGGCACTGCCGCAGGACACCGAGGGGCGGCACGCCGAATGCGGCGTGGCACGGCGCGCGAGCGGTCACACTGGGTCGGCGGCTTATGACGCCCGACCCCCGCCCCATCCTCCCCGCGGTTCTGCAGGCACGCGGGCTCGTGAAGGTCCACGGCGCCGGACGCGGGGAGCGCCGGATCCTCGACGGCGCCGACCTGGACGTCCACGCCGGCGAGCTCGTGGCGATCGTCGGGCGGTCGGGCAGCGGCAAGTCGACCCTGCTGCAGCTCCTGGGCGGGCTGGACCGGGCCGACGCCGGGACCGTCCATGTCGCGGGACGCCCCGTGCTCGCCGACGGCGGGCGCGGCGCGCCGTCCGAGCGCGCGCTCAGCGCGGTCCGGCGGGAGGAGATCGGCTTCGTCTTCCAGTTCTTCCACCTGCTCCCCGAGCTCGACGGCGAGGCCAACGTGCTGCTGCCGGCGACCCTGCCGGGGGCCGACGGCGGCGCGGCGGCGCGGGGGCGCGCGCTGATCGCGCAGCTCGGCCTGCGCGAGGTCGCGGGGCTGCGCCCGCACCAGCTCTCGGGCGGCGAGCAGCAGCGCTTCGCGCTGGCGCGGGCGCTGGTCGGCGACCCGTCGCTCGTGCTCGCCGACGAGCCGATCGGCAACCTCGACGCGGGCGCGGGCGAGGTCGTCCTGGACCTGCTCCGCGGCGTCGCCGACGACGGTCGCGCGGTCGTGATGGTCACCCACCAGGCCGAGGCCACGGCCCGCGCCGATCGCGTGCTGCGCCTCCAGGACGGGCACCTGGTCGACGATCGCGCCCGCCGCTCCGACGCCGGCGACGACCAGGTGCACGCGACCGGATGACGTTCGCGCTGCGCACGGCGTGGGCCTCGCTGCGCGGCCGGCCGGGGCGCAGCATGCTGACCGCCGTGGGCATCGTGGCGGCGGGGCTCGTGCTCGGGGTCGCGCTGACCGTGGCCTACGCGCTGTCGACCGGCTTCGATCGCGCCGCACAGCGGGCCGATGTGCCGACGGTCGTGGCGCGGTTCGCCGACGAGGACGTGCCCGACGTGCAGCGCGCCATCCGCGGGCTGCCGAACCTGGCCGCGTCCTCGACCCGCTGGGAGCGCACGAACGTGGCCCTGTCGGCGAACGGACGGTCGCTCAGCCAAGGCGTGCTGCAGGTCGTCCGGGGACGGCGCGGCTACGCCGTGGTGGCCGGCCGCGACGTCCGGCCGGCGGGCGCCGAGGTCGTGGTCGAGCGGGGGCTGGCGCGTGCCTGGGGCCTGCACGTCGGTGGCACGCTGCGGGTGGGCCGGCTGGGCCTGCTGCGGATCGTCGGCATCGCGGTGTCCCCCGACAACGTCGCCTATCCGCTGGCCAAGACCGCGCGGGTCACGGTCAGCGAGGCGGCGCTGCTGCAGCGCTTCGGCGCGGGGCCGCGCGACCGCTTCCCGGTCAACATGGTGTTGTTGTGGGCGCGCGATCAGTCGCGGGCCGACGTGCTGGTCTCGGCGGCGCGCCAGTCGTCGTTCGGGCTGCGGCAACTGCGGTTTCTGACGCGCTCCGGCATCGAGGCGCTCGTCGGGCAGGCGGCCGGCATCGTCGTCGCGTTGTTGGTGGCCTTCGGGATCGTGGCCACGGGGCTGGCGGGCGTGCTGCTGGCCGCCGGCGCCCAGTCGGAGGTCCAGCGGGCGCTGGACCGCATCGGGCTGCAGCGAGCGCTGGGGGTGACGCCCGGGGCGGTCGTGGCGGTCCACGCGACGCGCGGCGCCCTCGTGGCGGCGCCGGCCGCGGCGCTCGGGCTGGCCCTGGGCGGACTCGTGGGCCGCGGGCCGACCGAGCAGGTGCTGGCGTCGCTGAACGAGCTCGCGCCGGGGACCGCGACGATCGCGCTGCTGCTCGGCGGCGTCTGGCTGGCGGCCGTCGCCCTGGTGGCCGCCGCCAGCGCGCTGCCGGCGTGGCGCGCGACTCGCCGGACGCCGGCGGCGCTCCTGCGCGGCGGCGACGTCGCCGCGCCGCGGGAGGGCCGGACGCCGCCACGGCGAGAGCGGCGCCCGGCCCGGGGCGGGCTCGTCGC
>JAWVGD010000163.1:0-5940 GCA_033855515.1 Baekduia sp. | reverse complement strand
GCCGACGTCGAGCTCGATCAGCAGCTCGAGCTCCGCGCCGGCCTCGACCGCCGCGCGCGAGAGCTGCTCGGCGTTGCGGACGTCGTCGACCGCGACGGTGAGCCGGTGCGAGCGGGCGAGCTCAGCGACCGCGCGGACCTTGTCGGGTTGCACGAGCTGGTTGGCGATCAGCACGTCGCTGATCCCGGCCTCGGCCACCACGATCGCCTCCCAGGCGGTCGCGCAGGCGACGCCGATGGCCCCCGCCTCTACCTGCAGGCGCGCGAGCTGCGGCGACTTGTGCGCCTTGAAGTGCGGGCGCAGGTCGGCCGGCAGCTCGCGGAATTTCGCGGCCATCGTGGCGATGTTGCGCTTCGCCTTGTCGAGGTCCAGCAGCAGCGCGGGCGTCGACACCTCGTTGCGCGCGCGGCCGATCTGGTCGCCATAGCGCGCCTGCATCGCCGTGGTCGCCGCGGTTGTCATGTCCGCCTCTGACCTTATCTGGTGTCCTCGGCGGCCTCTTCGAGATCGCCGGGGATCCCCAGGGTCTGGCCGCCGTCGATCACGATCGTCTGCCCGGTCACGTAGGCGGCCTCGTCCGAGGCCAGGAAGAGCGCGCAATTGGCCACGTCCACCGGCTGCGCGAAGCGCCCGAGCGGGATCGTCTTGAGGTACTCCGGTGCGAGGCGTTCGTTGTGGACGACGAGCTCCGCCAGTGGCGTGTCGGCGACGCCCGGGGCGACGCCGTTGACGCGGATGCCGTGGCGGGCGAGGTCGATCGCCGCCGAGCGGATCAAGGTCCACACTGCGGCCTTGGTGACGTTGTAGGCGGCGTGCGTCTCCTCGACGAACCAGGCGTTGATCGAGGTCGTGCAGACGATCGCGCCCGGCCGCCCGGCGGCCACCATCGCCCGCGCCGCCTCCACGGTGCAGAACATGACTCCGTCGACGTTGACCGCCATGTGCCGGTGCCAGTGCTCGTCGGTCATGTCGAGCAGCGGGAGCGGGTCGGCGATGCCGGTGTGCGCACACATCACGTCGATCGCGCCGAAGCGCTCCTCGCACGCGGCCACGGCGCCGCGGCAGTCGGCGCGCACGGAGACGTCCCCGGCGAACGGCACGTAGCGCTCCCCGAGCCGGGCGGCCTGCTCCTGGAGCCCCGGGCCGTTGCGGTCGAACGCGATGACGCCGGCACCGTCTGCGAGGAAGCGCTCGGCCATCCCGAGCCCGATCCCCTGCGCGGCGCCGGAGATGACCACGCCCTTGCCCTGGAAGCGGCTCATGCGAGGTTCCTCAGGCTGTACGCCACGGGCCGCTGAGCGTAACGTCATCCCGTTCGCACGACAACTCGTCACGACGGCCCGGCGAGACCGTCCCGCGCGAGCCCTGCGTGCACTGCGTGCGGCCCGAGATCGTGGCCACCCGTGCCTCGAGCCGGCCCGTGGCCGAGCGTAGGCGGTCCTACGCAACCGCCCCGGTCAGCGCTGTCGCCGCGGACGGCGAACTGCCGGCGGTGCCGTGGAGCACGACCTTCAGCGCGTGGGTGTTCGCTGCGTCGGCGAACACGTCGTAGGCGGCCATCGTGTCGCCGAGTCCGAAGCGGTGCGTGGCGAAGAGCGATGGGTCCAGGCGGCCGCTCGCGATCAGCCGCATGAGCTGGGGGATGCTGAACGTGTCGACCAGCCCGGTCGTGATCGTGATGTCGCGGATCCAGAGCTTCTCGAGGTGCAGCGTGGCGGGCTTGCCGTGGACACCGATGTTGGCCACTCGCCCGCCCGGCCGGATCAGCTCGGTTGTGAGCTCGAACGTCTCCGGCACACCCACCGCCTCGAAGGCGACATCGGCGCCGAGACCGTCGGTCAGCTCCTTGACGCGGGCCAGGACGTCTTCGCGGCCGTTGTTGATGAGCGTGTCCGCGCCGAACCTCCGGGCGCTCTCCAGGCGGCCGTCGTCGAGGTCGATCGCCACGATCCGGCCGGGGGTGTAGAGCTGCGCGGTCAACATCGCGGCCAGGCCGATCGGCCCGGCGCCGACGATCGCCACGACGTCGCCGGGCGCCACCATGCCGTTGAGCACGCCGACCTCGAAGGCGGTCGGGAGGATGTCGGCCAGGAACAGCACCTGCTCGTCGCTGAGCTCCTCGGGCACCTTGTAGACGGAGTTGTCGGCGAACGGCACTCGCGCGTACTCGGCCTGCAACCCGTCGATCAGGTGCCCGAAGATCCAGCCGCCCCCGCCCAAGCACTGCCCGTAGCGGCCCTCCTTGCAGTAGCGGCAGCGCCCGCAGGAGCTGACGCAGGACATCAGCACCCGGTCGCCGGCGGCCACCGTGGTGACCCCGGCGCCCACCTCCTGGACCGTCCCCACGGCCTCATGACCGAGGACGGTGCCCGGCAGGGTCTCGGGAACATCGCCCTTGAGGATGTGCAGGTCGGTGCCACAGATCGTCGAGGTGTCGATGCGCACGATCGCGTCGGTCGGGGCCAGGATCACGGGATCGGCGACGGAGTCCCATCCGCGTTCGCCGGGGCCGTGGTAGACGAGAGCTTTCATGCTGATCGACGCTAACCCCGGCCCGCGGGCGGCACATCCGTGACTCACCCAAGAGATGTTGCGCGTTACTACTGGTCTTCACCACGCACGGGCGACGATCATGCTGGTGCCTTCCCGCCGGGCGCGCCGGCGATGGAAGCAGCCGCGGGCTCGCACGTCGCAGCGTGGATCCCGGCGGTCAGCGCCGCGATCCGCTGCGTGAGCTCGGTGTTGGCCTGCAAGAGGTCGCGCAGCCCGCTCGTCTGCTGCTCCACGTGTCGTCGTTGGGCGTCGGCTGCGCGGGCAGCGTCCTCGCTGCGGACCTTGTCGCGGTCCGCCTGCCGCGTCTGCGCCAAGAGGATCAGCGGGGCTGCATAAGCGGCCTGCGTGGAGAACGCGAGGTTGAGCAAGATGAAGGGGTAGGGATCCCAACGGAGGCTGAAGGCCATCGCGTTGAGCGCGATCCAGACCAGGACGAGCGCTGACTGCCCGAGGATGAACCGCGGAGTGCCGAAGAACCGGGCGAATCGTTCGGCTGCACGCCCGAAGCGGTCGGTCCCGAACGGGCTGTGCAGGTGCTCGCCCATCCGCAGTCCTGTCGGTGTCCGGTCAGCATCATGCACGGCTCGCGAATCGGACATGGGTGGAAGGTCCCATCTCGGGGTGGCGGCGGTATCCGTGGAGGGCCGCGGAGGCGGCGCGGAAAATCCCCTAGTGCGGAAGGGCGACGCCGTGCTCGCGCCGGACTACCGTGGTGCCGATGGCCGACCCTGACGCGCCGAACTCCCAGGAAGGACGGGGAACGACTTCGGCAACCATTCGCATCGTGCTTGCCGACGACCACCCCGTCGTTCGCCGCGGGCTGCGTCTGCTGCTCGACGAGGAGCCCGACTTCGAGGTCGTCGCCGAGGCCGGCGATGTCGAGGAGGCCAGGCGCTACCTGCTCGGTCACCATCCGACGGTGCTCGTGCTCGATCTCAACATGCCGGGCGGCTCGAGTCGTGAGGCGATCCCGGGGATGCGCGTGGACTTCCCCGAGACCCACATCGTGGTTCTGACGATGCAGCAGGACCCGGCGTATGCCCGCGATTCCCTGGCCGCGGGCGCCACCGGCTACGTCCTCAAGCAGGCGGCCGACGGCGAGCTGGTCGAGGCAGTGCGTCGTGCCGCCGCCGGGGAGCGCTATCTGAACCCGCGCCTGGGGGCCCGGATCGCCGCCGAGTCGCCTCGCGGGCACCCGGGCAATCTCTCGGACCGTGAGGTCGAGGTTCTGCGGCTGATCGCGCTCGGGTACACGACCGCAGAGATCGCGCAGCAGCTGTCCATCTCGGGTCGCACCGTGGAGTCACACCGGGCCAGCATCCATCAGAAGCTGCTCCTTTCGTCCCGTGCGGAGCTCGTGCGCTACGCGCTCGACCACCACCTTGTCGACGGTTGACGCCGGTGGGTGTTTTGCCGCGCCAGATCAGCGTCTTTTCCCGCTGGCCGCCCTGCCCGCCGCGCAATAGCTTGAAGCGGTGTCCATCGATCGCCACGTCGCGCCGGCACTCGCCGACCGGGGGTCGGAGCCTTCGGAGGTGCCGATCCGCGTCGTCCTCGCCGACGACCATCCGCTGATGCGTCGCAGCCTCAGGCGGCTGCTGGACGGCGAGGGTCGCGTCGAGGTGGTGGCCGAGGCCGGCGACCTGCTCGCCGTCAAGCACCATGTGCACGGCTATCTGCCCCGTGTGCTCGTGATCGATCTGAGCATGTCCAATGGCTCGAGCATCGAGGCGATCCGCCAGTTGCGCCGGCAGGTGCCGGGCACCGAGATCGTCGTGCTGACGATGGAGGACAGCACGGTCTTCGCCCAGCAGGTGCTGGGCGCCGGCGCCATCGGCTTCGTCATCAAGCACGACGCCGACGCCGAGCTGATGCTGGGCGTGCTGAGCGCGGCACGGGGCGTGGAATATGTGAGCCTTCGTGTCGCCGTTCGCCTCGAGGCGTTGCGCCGAACGCCGGCCTAGGGGAACGCTGGCCCAGGGGGCCAGGTTCCCTTGCGGGTGGTTCGCCCAGGGGGCGAAACCCGCGGCCTGTTAGGGACTCACCCTCCTCTAGGGGGAACGCCGGCCCAGAGGGCCAGGGTCCCTTGCGGGTGTTCGCCCCAGGGGGCGAAACCCGCGGCGGGGTAGGGACCCACGCTCCTAGGAGCGGTCGGGATCAGTCCTGGGTCGCGCCTCGCGCGGGCGCGGGAAGCTGGGCGCGCACGAGCGTGCCGCCGTCGTCTGAGTCGATGGTCAGGCTCCCGCCGGCCAGCGTGACGCGCTCGCGCATGTTGGCGAGCCCGAAGCCGGACGCGGGGGCATCGGCCCCGAAGCCGACTCCGTCGTCGCGAACCTCGATCGACACGACGTCCTCCGCGGCGACGATCGCCACGCGTACGTGGCGAGCGTTCGCGTGTTTGACCACGTTGGTGAGCGCCTCCTGCACGAGGCGGTAGATCGTCGACTCGACCTCGGGCGCGAGCCGGTCGTCGCCGTCGGTCGGTCCCGGAAGCGTGAGCTCCGAGGCGATCGCCAACGCGCCGTGGCCACTGCGGCTCTCGACGAGGACCTCGAGCGCTGGGCGCAGCCCGAGCTGGTCCAGCGCCGCCGGTCGCAGGTCGCTGATGATCGCGTGCAGGTTCTCGATCTCCTGCTGGATGTGCTCGATCGCCTCGTCGACCGCAAGTTCGGTCTGCCGGGCGTCGCCGCGTCGTCGAGCGGCGGCGAGCAGCAGGTGCAGCGCCCCGAGGCCCTGCAGCGTCTCGTCGTGCAGCTCGCGGGCCCAGCGATTGCGTTCGGCGTCGGCGGCCGCCATCAGGCTGCGCACGCGGTCGGACTCGACGCTCTGGGCCAGTGCGACCGCCGTCGCGGCGCTGGCCGCGAAGGCGCGCAGGCGGTGCTCGTCGTCCTTGGTCAGGGCGTCGGCCGCTCCGCGGCTGCTTGTGTCGATCAGCGTCTGACCACGCCGGACGATCAGCTCGAGCACGCGTTCGAGGCCGGTGTCCCCGCCGGCGGCGACCGGCTCGAGCGCCGTCCCGTGATGCTCGCTGCGACGGGATAGGCGTGCGTCCTCGATGGCGGTCGCCGCCCAGTCGGCGAGGATCACCGCGGCTTCCTCGTCGGCCTCCGTGAACGGGCCGCTCTGCTTCTCGGTCAGATACAGGCCGCCGCGCGCCGCATCGCGATGCAGGATCGGCACGCCGAGGAAGTTGCGCATCGGAGGATGACCTGGAGGGACGCCGACGCTGCGTGGATGGCTGCCGATGTCACTCAGCCGAAGGGGCTGCGATTCCTCCCAGAGGACGCCGAGGATCCCATGCCCTCGCGGCAGCTCACCGATGGCGGCGCGCGTCTGGTGGTCGACCCCGACGGTGAGGAGCTGCTCGACCTCGCCTCGCTCGTCCAG
>JAWVGD010000162.1:0-11454 GCA_033855515.1 Baekduia sp. | reverse complement strand
CCTTGCGGGTGTTCGCCGAGGGGGCGAAACCCGCGGCCGATCAGGGACGCACGCTCCTACGGTCGCGGGCGGCCCGCCGAAGACGTCCGCGACGTGCGGCATATTCGCGCCTGCAGCCCCTCGATGGGCCGGGGTCCACCGGCGCGCGTGCCCGCTGCGAGGAGGGTCGATGGATCGCTCGCTCCCGATCTACGCCAGCACCGCCCGCCGCCGCGGACGCCGCGGATGGTCGTCGCGGCGCCGCCGCCGCGCGCTGGTGCGCGTGCTGCGCCCGGGCGTCGCCACCGGGCTCACGGCGGTCGTGGTCCTGCTGGCGATGGGCGCCGAGCGCGCGCTGGGCTGAGCGGGCCGGCCGGCGCGATCAGACTGCCGCGGGGGCGCGCGTGTCGCGCGACGGCGGCTCGGAGGCCGCCGGGAGTGCCGCGCGCACGGGCCGGCCGACCGCCAGGTAGCTCCACACGAGCGTCAGCCACAGCAGGCAGACCGAGGCCACGTGGAGCCAGACGGTCCAGGCCGGGTAGGCGAGGATGTGGTACTGCAACGTGCCGATCGCCCCGGTCACGGCGACGGCGACGCACACCGCCGTCAGCGGCGCGAGGAGGTCGCGGGCCCCGCGCAGCCGGGCCAGCAGCCACAGCGCGACGGCGCACACCCCGAAGACCGCAGCCACGCGGGCGTGGACCATGATCACCGTCCGGAACGTGTCGTTGCCGAAGATGCCCAGGCGCGAGACGGTGTCGTTGGTGCCCTCGCCGCCCGCGTAGGGCCCCGAGGCCGTGACCGCGGTCCCGACGACCACGACGAACCCACCGGCGACGACGAGCGCGCGCGTCAGCCGCACGAGCAGCGCGTCGTGCTCCGGCGTCTGCGGCTTGGCCCGGCGCTCCCGCGTCGCGCGCCACACGAGCGTGACCGCGACCACGAGCGTCGCCATCGACAGCAGGAAGTGCGACATGACCGTCACCGGGTTCAGTCCGGTCATGACCGTGACCCCGCCGAGCACCGCCTGGACGGCGACCCCGATGACCAGCAGGCCGCCCAGGACCGTGAAGTCCCGGCGGTAGGGCCGGCGCAGGAGCGCGAGCACGAGGCACAGCACCGCGGCGAGCGAGACCGGCGTCGTGATCAACCGGTTGGAGAACTCGATGTAGGCGTGGCCGTTGGACGGCGTGACCGAGGTGCCGTTGCAGCGGGGCCACTCCGGGCAGCCCAGGCCCGAGCCGGTCAGCCGCACCGCGGCGCCGGAGACGACGATGAGGGTGAACAGCACCAGTGCCGCCCAAGCGGCGTACACGTGCACGCGCGGTGGGACGGGCCACCGGTCGCGGAGGCGATCCAGGCGGGACATGCGCCCCACAGGATGACAACTCGCGGCGCGGTTCACGCGTCAGGGTCGCGCAGGCCCACCAGCGACAGGATCCCGGCGGCGATCATGAGCGCCCCGGCCACGGTCATCCCGCGGTGCAGCGCGGCGACCGAGGCGGCGTCGGCGGCGGCCTCGTGTCCGGGAATCGGCACGAACGGACGGCGGCGCGCCGCCTCCAGCGCGCCGCCGGTGACGTGCGGGAGGCGGCGCTGGAGCTCGTGCGCGTAGGTGGCGGCGACGATCGCTCCGACGCCCGCGATCGCCAACAGCCCGGCGACGCGGGCGACGGCGTTGTTGACGCCCGAGGCGATCCCTGCGTGGCGCGCCTCGGCGCCGGCCAGGACGGTCGCCGTCAGTGGCGCGACGGTCATCGCCATCCCCAGGCCGAAGAGCGTGACGGCCGGGAGCACGTCGGCCAGATAGGCGGCGTCGGCGCCGATGCGGCGCATCAGCAGCAGCCCGGCGCCGGCGACCAGCGGTCCGGCGCCCATCACAGCGCGCGGACCGATGCGCTGCGCCATCCGCGCGAAGCGCGCCGACAGGGCGATCATCATCAGCGACAGCGGGGTCAGCGCGAGACCCGCCTCCAGCGCCGACCAGCCCGCGACCTGCTGCAGGAACAAGGCGAGCAGGAACGTCGCGGCGCCCAGCGCGGCGTAGATCAGCAGCGTCGCGGCGTTGGCGATCGCCACCGTCCGGGCGCGGAAGACGCCGAGCGGGAGCATCGGGTCGGGATGGCGCGCCTCCCACGCCAGGAAGGCGGCGAGGAGGACCAGCCCGGCGGCCAGCGGCACGGCGACGCCCGGCGCGCCCCAGCCGAGCGCCGGCTCGCGCGTCAGCGCGTAGACGGGGCCGCCGAGGCCGAGCGCGCAGAGGACGGCGCCCACCAGGTCGATGCGGCGCGGCCGCCGGCCGGCGGCGAGCGCCACGTCGCGGGACGGCCGGTCGTCGGGCAGCGCCCGGGCGGTCAACAGCAGGCAGGCCGCGATGAGCGGCAGGTTGAGCGCGAAGACCGCACGCCATGAGGCGACGTCGACGAGCAGGCCGCCCAGCGGCGGGCCGAAGGCGATCATCGCCGACGTCCAGGCCGTCCACGTGCCGACGGCGGCCGAGCGGCGGGCGGGCGGGAACGTCGTCGTCAGGATCGCCAGCGAGCTGGGGACCAGCAGCGCGCCCGCGATCCCCTGCAGCGCGCGGGCGGCGACCAGCAGCGTCGCACCCGGGGCGACCGCGCACAGCGCCGAGGCCACGCCGAAGCCCGCGAGGCCGAGCGTGAAGATCCGCCGGCGCCCGTACAGGTCGCCGAGCGACCCGCCGACGAGCACGAGCGACCCGAGCATGAGGAGGTAGGCCTCGACGACCCACTGCTGCTCGGCGAGCGTCGCGTGGAGGTCGGCGCGGAGCGCGGGCAGCGCGACGTTGACGACGGTCGAGTCGATGAAGACGACCGCCGAGCCGAGGATCGTGGCCGCGAGGATGAGTCCGGGGCGCGCAGGCGGGGCCGCCGCTGCGGGCGTGGCTGCCGGCGCGCCGCTCACCCGCCGCGCCCGGGCAGCGCGGCGTGCAGCCAGCGCGCGAAGGCGGGTCCGTCGACGTCGGGGACCGCGAGGCGCGGCAGCGCGAGCGGGTCGGTGCCTGCCCGCACCAGCCCGGGGCTGTTGACCGTGGCCCGGCGGTAGCCGGCGGCCCGCGCCGCCGACCGGGTGGCGGCGTCCACGTCCACGCCGAGGACGCCGAAGGGATAGGAGAAGACCGTCGGGCGGGCGCCGAGCCAGGCCTCGAGGTCGTCGGCGCTGCCGGCGAGCTCGTCGGCGCGCACCGGCGCGGGCGCATGGGCCAGGCTGAGGTGGGTGCGGCCGTGGGCCTGGACGTCGACGGTCCCGCCGGCGGCCAGCTGCTGGAGCTCGGCGACGGTCATCGGCCGGTCGCGCTCGGGCGGCGGGCCGGGCGCGGGCGAGCGGCCGGCCCAAACGCGCATGCCGGCGAGCGCCCGGGCGATCGTGGCCCGGTCGCGGGTGCGCAGCGTGGCGTGCACGTGGGCCCGGACGGTCGCGCGCTGCGCGGCGTCGCCCGGCGCCCACGCGCGCTCGCCCTCGGCCATGTCCAGGGTCAGGACGCCCTCGCCGGCCTCGTCCTCGACCAGCGCGCGGACCTCGTCCCACCAGAAGCCCGCGCCGGAGGCCACGTGGCCGGTCGAGGCGAACAGCGTCGCGGGGATCCCCGCGGCGCGCAGGGCCGGGGCGGCGGCGACCACGTTGTCGTGGTAGCCGTCGTCGAACGTGATCGCGACGCCGTGCGGGCCGGCGTCGCCGCCGGCCACGGCGTCCAGCGTGGCGGGCGTCCACCGCTGGGCGAGCACCGCCAGCTGCTGGGCGAAGTGCTCCGGCGACACCGCCAGCCCGAGCGGGTCTTCGCCCTCGGCCACGCGGTGATACAGCAGGATGGCGCCCCGGACGTCGCCGCCGCGAGACCGCCGCGCGCGCCCCGATGCGGAGGCCAGCGCGCGCCCGAACGGGTGTGGCGCCGCGGTTGCGACGTCGGCGCGCAGCGTGGTGGCGGCGCGGTCGGGCTGCAACCCGGCGTGGGCGAGCGGCGCGCCGAGCAGCGCGCCCAGGCCGTGCGCGGCCCACGCGGCGCGGTCCAACGCGCCCGCGCGATCGCCCCGCAGACCGCGGGCCGCCGCCGCCGCCCCGGCGCGGGCGGCCAGCAGCGCCCCCGCCGACCGATCCGAGCCGTCCAGGCTCGTGGTGCGCGCGCCGGCGTGGACGCGCCGGCGCAGCAGATCGGCGGGACGCAGCGCGGACAGGTCACGCACCGCGCGCATGCCCGGCGCGGCGACGACGCGCCAGCCGGCGGCTTCCAGGTCGCGCTGCGCGCGCCGGTCCTCCCCCAGGGTGTCGCGGGCCGCGACGTGACCGCGCGCCGGGAAGAAGCCGCCGACGCCACGCAGCGCCGCGAGCCGGAACGCGACGTTCCCGCCGGGAAACGGGCCGGGCGCCGCCGAATCGGCGTGCAGCCCGAGCACCTCGGCGTGCTCGCCGACGAGCCATGCGGGCGCAGCGCTTGCGGCCAGCGACCCGCCGGCCGCGCCGACGCGCTCGCCGTCCGGGCCGGCGAACGCGGCCCGCACCGCCTCGCCCCATCCGGGAGCCACCCGGACGTCATGGTCGACGAAGGCCAGCACCTCGGCGCCCGCGGCGCCGTCGATCGCCGCGTTGCGCGCCGCCGCCCAGGCCCCGGGCGCCTCGAGCACGACGACGGCGGCGTCTTCGATCCCGGCCGCGCGCAGCGCGGCGACCGCCCCCGCCGGCTCCGCGCCCGGCTCCACCAGGACCGCGACGGCGAGCACGCCGCTCACGCGCTCCTCGCGCCGACGGTGGACGCGACGGGCCTCACAGCGCGCGCAGCTGCGCGGCGAGGGCCGCCGCGGTCGAGACCCAGCCGGCCTGCACGCGAGCGAAGCCGGCGCGGGCGCGCGCGGCCCGGAGCTCGAGGTCGCCGAGGAGCTCCTCGGCCGCGTCGGCGGCGTCGAGCGGGCCGCGGGCCAGCGCCGCGGTCGTGCCCAGCGCGAGCCGCGTCGCCTCGTCGTCGGGTGCGACGAGGACCTGGCCGCAGGAGAGCATCGCGACGGCGGCGGGCCGCCAGCCGCGGACGGGCGGCGCGAAGGCGACGGTCGCCGACGCGAACGCGTGCGCCAGCGCCTCGCTGCCGGGATCGACCCCGAGGAACGGGAACGGCAGCGCGAGGTCGCGCCGGGCGCCGCTGACCGCGAAGGTCAGGTCGTCGCGGCGCTCGGCGAGCTCGGCGGCCGCCAGCAGGCCCAACGGCTCTTCGCCGTGGACCAATACGAGGTCCTCACGGCGATGGACCGGCATCGGCGCATACGCCGCGTCGGCGCCGGGTGGCAGCGTGCCGCCCAGCCACGACGGGCCCAGGACCGCCAGGCCCGTCGCCCAGCCGAGCTCCTGCAGCGGCGCGGGCGCGGTGGTCGCCAGCACCGCGCGGGCTCGCACGCCGGGGAGCGTCAGCACCGCCGGCGCGGCCGGCCAGCCCGCCGCCAGGACGACGTCGGCATCCGCGCCGTCGGCGGCGTCCGCCTCGGCCAGCGCGCGGACCTCCACGCCCTCACGCGTCAACGCCTCCAACAACTCCGACGGTACGCCGGCGTCGCGCGGTCCCGAGTGCGCCGGCCCGAGCACGAGCACGACGTCGAGCCGCTCGCCTTGCGGCGGCCCCGGCACGAGCGGTGCCGGCCCGTCGCGCAGCAGCGCCCCGAGCGCGAACGGGACGTCCGGGGCCGTGCCGGCGTCCGGCGAAGCCTCCCCGCCCCCGCGGCCACGCCGGCGGAGCGCCGGCACGCTCAGGCCGCCTCGCGGCGACGCTGCGCGTGAGCGATCGCGGCGCGCAGGCCGGCCTCGACCTGCCCCGCCGCCCGATCCCAGGTGCGCTCGGCGCGCAGCTCCGTACCCTGCTGCGCCCGCCGAGCCCGCAGCGCCGGATCGCCGAGCAGCCGCTCGAGCGCGTCGGCGATCGCGATCGGGTCCAGCGGCGCGAAGTCCACGGCCCCGTCGCGCCCGAATGCGGCCACGACGCTCGGCGCGTCCAGCTCCACGCACGGCAGCCCGCAGGAGAGCATCTCCTGCGCCACGAGCGAGTAGTTCGTCATCGACAACACGAGCCCGACCGTGGCCTCGGCGTAGATCGCCGGGAGGTCGGACTCGGAGACCACGCCGAGGTTGCGGTGCGGGAAGTCGACGCCGGTCGGACCGCCGTGGCCGAACAGCCACGCCTCGGTCCGGGGGCGCCGCTCGCGCAGCTCGGCCAGCGCCGCCAGCACGACCGGCACGCCGCGGCGGGGCGTGGTGGACCGCGCGTAGGCGACCACGACGTCGTCGCGCCGGTTCACCTCCGGCAACGGCCGGTAACGCTCGCCGTCGATCCCCAGGTCGAACGGCGTCGCCGGCAACCCGTACAACTTGCCCATCGTGTCGGCCAGCCACTGGCCCGCGGTGATCGGATACAGGTCGTGGCGATAGGAGTCGTCGGCCCAGGCGCGCTGCACGCTGGTCGCGAAGAACTCCGGCTCGTGGTCCTGGACGAGGTAGGCCCGTCCCGCGGCGGGCAGCGTCCGGACGCGCGCGACGGTCTGCCAGCCGGTGGCGACCGCGACGTCGGCGCGGACGAACGCGTCGAGCCCGTAGACGACGTCGGCGTCGAACGGCCCGAACCAGGCCCGGAGATCGGCGACCGCCTGGGCGGGTCCGCCGCCACAGCGCTCGCCGGGGTCGTCGATCCACAGCGTGCAACGGTGGCCCCGGCGCTCGAGGGCGCGGACGAGGTTGGCGATCGTCATGTGCCCCCCGCTGCCGGGCCGGAAGAACGGCACCACGAACGCGACGTCCAGCGCGGCGCCCGGTGCGGGCGCGTCCAGCACCTGGCCGGCCGGCGCCCGCAGGAGCGGCCCCAGCATCCGCGCCTCGAGGTACTCGTCGTTGACGTAGGGCGCGCCGAAGCGCTGCTTGAGCCGCGTCTTGATGCCGAACCCCATCAGCGGCGCCCCGACATCGCGCGGCGCACGACCTTCAGCGGGCCCCGCGACAGCACCGACTCGATGCGGCTCATGCGGACCACGAGGCGCTCGTGGTCGCGCTCAGAGGCCTGATGGCGCTGCATCGTCATCCGGATGTCGGCGGCCATGCTCGCGGCCGCTCCCGTCGGATCAGGCGACGGCGCCGCCACGATCCGCCGCAGCGCGAGGAAGAACATCGCGGTGGACTGCTCGCTCGACGGCCAGGACCGCGCCGTGCCCAGCGCGCCGAGCCGCAGCTCGTGCAGCAGCCGCCGGTCGCGGGCGAGCAAGTCGAGCAGCCGCGACGTCCCGCGCTCGTCGTCCCAGCTGGCCAGCAGCGCGTTGCGGCCGTCGACGATGTACTCGTCGTGACCGGTCACGGGCGTGGTCACGCACGTCGCGCCCATGTGGAACCCCTCCAGCGGCGGCCCCGCCATCCCCTCGACGCGCGAGAGCTTGAGGACCACGTCGGTGCGCGCGTACTGCGCCGCCATCCCGGCGGCGCTCAAGGGGCCGACGACCTCGTCGGCGTGCGGCGGCGTGGCCGCGCCCGTGAGCGCCGCGGCGTCCCCGCACACCAGCGTCACGTGCGCGGGCTCGCGCATCGCCCGCGCAGCGGCCAGCGCCTCGTCGACGCCCTTGAGCGGGATCCCTGGCCGGCCCTCGACGAGCACCCGCAGCGGCCCGTCGACGCTCGGCGTCACCGACGCCGGCGAGGCGAAGACGCGCTTGTCGATGCCGTTGCGGACGTAGTGCACGCGGAAGCCGTGGCGGCCGCCGCGCAGCTCCTCGAGCTGGTCGGCGATCCAGCGCGCCTCGGTGATCATCGCGACCGGCAGCGTGTGCGTCATCGCCGCGGCGGCGCGCTGAGCGGTGTCGGGACCGTAGAAGCGGTCCTCCATCGACTGCACGAAGTAGGCGTAGCGGTCGGCCGACAGGTCCTGGAGATGCAGGGTGGTCTCCCACCACGTGGCGATCGCGACGTCGAAGCGCTCGCCGCGCGCGTGGTCGAGCTCGACGACCGGCACGCCGCCCAGGCCCTGGCGGTAGGCGTCGCCCGAGGCGCGGTCGGAGCGCGTGAGGACCAGGACGGCGTCGACGCCGTGGCGCTCCCGCAGCCGCCGTGCGTGCCCGACGACCACGCCGACGCCGCCGAACAGGTCCAGCGCCGGGATGAGGAACGCGACGCGCATCGCGCGCTCAGCCGGCGGCGGGCGCGGCCTCGACCTGGGCGAGCCGCGCCTCGAGGTAGGCGAGGTCGCTCTCGCGGCGCCGGGCGTCGGCGCGCTCGGCGTCGACGTCGGCGGGACGCGCCAAGGCGACGGGGGCCAGCTGGTCCACCGCGGGGCCGAACGCGAGCAGGTGATGGGAGGCGGCCTGGCCGGCCTCGACGGCGAGGCTGCCCAGCGGCACAGCCGCATCGCCGCCCGCCGGGACGATCGCGCCGGCGCGCACCGGCACCTGCTGCAGGCTCACGGTGCCGGGCGGCAGGATGCGGCGCAGCTCCTCGGCGGCCCCCGCCGACCAGGCGCTCTCGCGGTGCGGGTCGTCCAGCGCACCGGCGGCGTCGTCGGGCACGCTGACCAGCACCGTGGCGTTCTCGCCGAGGACGAGCAGCACCTCGACGAGCGCCGTGAAGTCCGGCAGCTGTTGCAGGACGTCGAGGCAGGTGACCACGCGCGGGCCGTCGACCCCGGCGTCGGCGATGGCGGCCTGCACGGCAGCGACGCCCTCGGCGGTCGACAGGTCGGCCTCGACGGCGGCGACGACGTCGACCCCGCACTCGCGGCGGGCCTCGTCCAGCGCCTCCGGATCACGGTCGACGAGGATGGCGCGGGCGGTGACCGGCCGGCCGGCGAACGCGGCACCGGCCGGCACGCCGGTCCCGGAGCCGAGGTCGATCCACAGCGCAGCATCACGCACCAGCGGGGCGGCGAGGGCGTAGCGCAGCTCGGCGTCCACGCGGTCGGCCGGAGCGGTCCCCCGGGACACGCGTGCTTCCCAAGTCGGCATCGCGAGGCAGCGTAACGTATGCCCCGCCATGTCCGATCGCGCACAGATGCCGTACCCGTCGCCGCCCGACGGCGCCCCGCTGCGCCTCGCGTTCGTCGGACAGCAGACCTACTTCCGTGCCTGCGCGATGGACGAGGACTCGCCGCGCGTCCGGACGACGTTCATCGACTACCGCGTCGGGCGCGACCCGGAGATGATGCGCGCGCGCCTCGAGGCCTTCGACCCGCACGCGGTCCTCCTCTTCCGCCCGGAGACCGTGCCGCCCGGGCTCCTGGCCGACCTGCCGGTGCCGATCCTCGGCTTCCTCACCGAGCCGATCTCCCGCGAGGCCGGCCCCGACAGCCGCGCACGGCACTGGGACCTCGAGGAGCGCCGGCGCGCGATGGCCCAGATGGACCGCGCGAACGTCGACCGCCTCGTGTCGTTCGACCCGCTGATCGTCCCGACGGTCGACGAGGTCATGGAGGTCTGGCGCTCGCTGCCGATCCCGGTCGCCGATCGCCTCTACCGCCCGGTGCGCCGCGTCAACGGCCTGCCGCGGATGCTCTTCGTCGGCCGCTCGACGGTCCACCGCGAGCGCTTCCTCATGGACGTCAAGCACCGGTTCGACTGCCTGCACGTCGCGTTCGGGATCCAGGTCGACGAGCTCGAGGGCCTGCTCGACACCCATCACATCACGTTCAACATCCACAACGAGCCCTACCCGAGCTTCGAGAACCGCGTGCTGCTGCACCTTGCGGCCGGGCACCTCGTGATCTCCGAGCCGCTGAGCCCGACCCACGGGCTGGAGCCCGGCTTCGACTACCTCGAGGTCCACCATCCGGAGGACCTGCTCGCCTACGCGACCGAGGTGCGAGCATTTCCCGACGCGTTCCACCGGGTGCGCGTCCGCGGCCGCCAGAAGGCCGAGCAGGTGCGTGCCTCGCGCGTATGGCCGGCGCTCGTGCGCGACCTGTTCGCCGACCTGGCCGCGTTCGGGACGCATCGCGAGGTGGCGCACTCCGCGCCGCTCAGCGCCGCAGGAGCCGCTTGAGGGGGCGCGCCAGGCGCGCGGCCGCGCTGCGGACGCGGTGGAGCCGGCCCCGGACCTTCACCGCGTAGATCCAGGCCTTCTGGCTCGTCAGCTCCAGGGTGTAGGCCTCGGCAATCTCGGTGTGCTTCTGGTTGAGCTGGGTCTCGGCCTGGACGACGGCGAACTCGGAGGAGAGCCGCAGCCCGGCGCCGCGCGCCGACGGCGGCGGCTCGGCGACGACGCGACGCAGCGCCAGGGCCATCCACTGCGAGGACTGGCGCCAGTCCGGCCAGGCGCGAGCGGTGCGCAGCGCGCCGACGCGCAGCTCGTGCAGGAGCCGCCGGTCGCGGGCGAGCAGGTCGAGCGTCCGCGCCGTCCCGGGCACGTCGTCCCATCCGACCACGAGCCCGTTGACGCCGTGGCGCACGTACTCGTCGTGGCCGGTCACCGCGGTCGTCACGACGGTCGCGCCCATGTGGAACGCCTCGAGCGGCGGGCCGTACATGCCCTCGGCGCGCGACAGCTTGAGGATCACGTGGTGGTCGGCGAACAGCTCCGCCATCTCCTGGTGGCTCAGGCCACCGACGACGCGGTCGACGCCCTCCGGCGGCGCCTCCTTCCACGGCGAGACCCAGGTCACGTGCGCCGGCTCGCGCATCACGGCGACCGCGGCGAGCGCCTGATCGACGCCCTTGAGCGCCAACCCGCTGGAGCCCTCGATCACCACGCGCAACGGCTCGTCCTCCGCCGCCACCGGCGGCACGGCAGGCCCGGCGAAGACGTCCTTGGGGGTTCCGTTGCGCACGTACAGCGCCCGCGTGCCCGGCTGGAGGTCCTCCACGATCTCGGCGACCCACCGCGCCTCGGTCAGGAACCGCACCGGCAGCGCGGTCGTCAGCGCCGCCGCCACACGCTCGGGCGCGCCGGCCGGGTAGGCCGAGTCCTCCAGCGCCTGGATGAAGTACACGTAGCGGTCGGCGTGCAGGTGAAAGAGCGACGAGGTCGTCTGCCACCACGTGGCGACGCCGACGTCCCACGCGAGTTCCGAGGCCGTGGCGAAGTCGAGCACGGGGACGTCCTCGAGCCCGCGATAGCGCCACCGCGCGTGCTCCTCGGGCTGCGTGAGCACGATCCGCGCGTCGATGCCGTGATGACGGCGCAGCTGCGCCGCGTGCTCGACGACGACGCCGACACCGCCCGAGAGCTGGAGATCCTGGAGGACGAACGCGACGCGCACTCGCCGCGTATCGTACGAGCGCGTGCCGCGTCCCGTCCTGCCCTATCCGCTGCCGCCGGAGGGCGCACCCCTGCGGGTCGCGTTCGTGGGCCAGCGCACCTACTTCGAGACGAGCGCGATGGACGGCCCCGCCGGGGGCATCCAGCCGTGCTTCTTCGACTTCCGCGGCGGCACCGAGATTGCCCCACTGCTCGACGGGCTCGCGCGGTTCGCCCCCCACGTCGTCGTCTGCTTCCGCCCCGAGAGCCTGCCGCCCG
>JAWVGD010000161.1:0-2928 GCA_033855515.1 Baekduia sp. | reverse complement strand
CAGATCGTCGCTCACGCGCGGTCGAACGTCTTCGCGGGTCTCGGCCACGAGGGCAGCGGGCTGCGCGAGGTCGCGTCCGGCACGAATGCCTTCGCGGGTCTCGGCCACGAGGGCAGCGGGCTGCGCGAGGTCGCGTCCGGCATCGCCACGATGCGGCCGTGGGCGCAGTGATCCGCGCCGCAACCCCTCCCGATATCCTTCACTGCAGCTTCCTGCCTCCTCCTGCGGTAGGTCGATCTCGCAAGAGAATGTCCGAAAACGCCGAGTAGGGCGGGTTTTTGGATCATGCCGGAGGCGGGAATCGAACCCGCACAGAGTTTCCCCCGCCGGATTTTGAGTCCGGTGCGTCTACCAATTCCGCCACTCCGGCGCAGGCCAGAGGGTAGCCGGAATGATCACCGAACGAGCGTGAGCGGCTGGGGTGTCCAGACGCCGCGTTCGTTCAGTGAGACCGTCTCTCAGCTCGCCGGTGGCGGCGCGCCGCCGGCGCTGAGATCGCCGCCCTGGCGGAAGGCGGCGCCCATCGTCGCGAGGCCGCCGAGCGCCGCGGCGACATCGCTCGGGATCAGGAAGAGCGAGCTGGCCTGACCCTGCGCGAGTTGCGGCAGCGCCTCGATGTACTTGAGCGCCAGCAGGTCGGGCGTCGGGTTGCCGGCGTGGATCGCTGCGAACACTGTCTGGATCGCCTTGCTCTCGCCCTCGGCGCGCAGGATCGCCCCCTGGCGGTCACCCTCCGCCTCGAGGATCTGCGACTGCTTCTGGGCTTCGGCGCGCAGGATCGCGCCCTGGCGGTCGCCCTCGGCCCTCAGGATCTGCGACTGCTTCTCGCCCTCCGCCTCCAGCACCGTGGCGCGTTTGGAGCGCTCGGCTCGCATCTGCTTCTCCATGGCCTCCTGGATCGAGGCCGGCGGGTCGATCGACTTCAGCTCGATGCGGTTGACGCGCACACCCCACTTCTCGGTCGCCTCGTCCATCACGATGCGCAGCTCGGCGTTGATCTTGTCGCGCGATGTGAGCGTCTCCTCGAGCGTCAGCGATCCGATCACGTTGCGCAACGTGGTGACCGACAACTGCTCCATCGCGAGCACGAGATTCGCCACCTCGTAGGTCGCCCGGACGGCGTCGGTGATCTGGTAGTAGATGACGACGTCGATCGAGATCGTGACGTTGTCCTCGGTGATCACGGGCTGCGGCGGGAACGTGACCACCTGCTCGCGCATGTCGACGAAAGGGCGCAGGTGGTCGATGAAGGGCACCAGGATGTGCAGGCCCGCCGGCAGGGTGCGGCTGTAGCGCCCGAGCCGCTCGACCAGGCCGACGAACGCCTGCGGGACGATCCGCACCGTCTTCAGCATCACGATGATGACGAGCACGACGACGATCACGATCACGATCAGGGACGCGGTCACAGGACCTCCTCTGGCAGGGCGGAGCCGAGTGCGCGCGGCACGACGCGGGCCGTGACGCCGGCCACCGATTCGATGCTGACGATCGCGCCGAGCGGGATCGACGGATCCTCGTCGCCGGGCGTACGCGCGGTCCAGTACTCCGAGCCCACGCGGATCTGACCCGTGTTGGCGTGATTGTCGACGACGATCGTGACGACGGCACTGCGGCCTGCGATGGTGTCCACGTTGGTCTCGGTGCCGCGCTGGCGCAGCGACCAGCGGACGAGCGGCCTGCGAGTCAGCACCATCAGCACCACGGAGCTGACGGCAAAGGCGATGCCCTGGCCGGCCGGGCCGGTGAAGGGCGAGACGGCCGCTGCGACGATCGCGCCCAGGCCGAAGTACATGAGCACGAACTGCAGCGTGAGCGCCTCGGCGCCCAGCAGCACGAACGCCGCGAGCAGCCACCACGCCCAGTGCGGAAGATCGTCCACCGTCAGCTCCCCGTCCGTCGTCGTCGAAGCGGCATCGCCGCTTCCGCGAACTCCGCCAGCAGCGCCGCCGGATCCCCCACGCCCACCAGGTCGGCGCCCGCATCGCGCGCCCGCTCGACATCGGCGAGCCCGTGGAACCGGCCCTGCGCCTTGACGGCGCTTCCGGCCGGGAGCTCGCCGCGCAGCGCCTCGATCGCGGCGGGCGTGGCGCCCTCGGGCCCCAGCCCGGTCGCGCAGACGACGCCGTCGCAGCCCGCCGCAATGGCCACGCGCGCCGCCAGGCGCCAGGCCGGGGGCTCCAGGTAGCACGTCTCGACGACCGCGCGCACGATCGTGTGCCGGCCCTCCGGCGCCGCGCCCGCGGCTGCGGCGACCGCAGCGGCGAGCTCGTCGCGCGCACCCGGGAAGTCGCCGTTCGCGAGCAGCGGCAGCGAGACCACGACGTCGATCACATCGGCGCCGTCGGCGACCGCCTGCGCGCACGAGGCCGCGGTCGCGCGCGCGCCCTCGGCGCCATACGGCAGCCCGACGGCGGCCACGACGCGCACCGGCCCGCGACCGACCTGCGCGCGCGCAGTCGCGACGAGCGGCGGCAGCACGACGACCGCCGCGCACGAGAGCTCGAGCGCCCGCGCGGCGTACTCCGCGACCTCGGAGACGAGGGCGACAGGCCGAACCAGCGTCGCCTCGAGCGAGCGCGCGAGATCGTCCGCCGCTCGCGTCACAGCCCGAACCGCTCCAGGAGGGCATCGTCGCGGCGCCAGTTGTGGCGCACCTTGACGCGCAGATCGAGGTAGATCTTGCCCCCGAGCAGCTCCTCGATGCCGGGCCGCGCGGCGCTCCCGATCGCCCGCACGGTCGCGCCGTCCTTGCCGACGAGGATCCCCTGCTGGCTCGTCTCCTCGACGATCAGCGTGGCCGTGACGCGCCCGGCGTGCTTGCCGCGGGGCTCCTTGATCTCCTCGACCATGACGGCGATCGCGTGCGGCACCTCTTCGCGCGTGCGTGCGAGCGCCTGCTCGCGCACGAGCTCGGCGATGCGGCGC
>JAWVGD010000160.1:0-4086 GCA_033855515.1 Baekduia sp. | reverse complement strand
GCCGCGCCGAGCGACCCGCCCTTGAACGAGCCGTCCTGCGCCCAGGCGCACACGGCACGGCCCTGGACGCGACCGCTGCCCGACAACACGCCGTCGCCGACCGCGGAGCGGATCGGCCGGAACGTGCCGGCGTCGAAGAGCAGCTCCAGCCGCGCGCGGGCCGCGAGATGCTCAGGAAGGACGTCGAAGACTGCGCTCATGCCAGGAGTTCCGTTTCGAAGGTGCGCCAGGGGGTGGGGCGGCTGAGTGCCGAGCTCATGGTGGTGCTCTCAGGCTGCCTGCAGGACGAGGGTGGCGTTCTGGCCGCCGAACGCGAACGAGTTGCTCAGCGCGACCTTGAGGTCGGGCGCTTCGCGCGGCGCGCCGGCGATGTGGTCGGCGGCGCACTCCGGGTCGACGTCCTCGAGGCCGAGGGTCGGCGGCAGCGCGCCGCGGCGCAGGGCCTCGACGCACACGAGCGCCTCGATCGCACCGGCCGCGCCGAGCGTGTGCCCGACGGCGCCCTTGCTGGAGGAGACCGGCGGGCCGTCGTCGCCCATGACGGTGCGCAGGGCGAGCGCCTCGACGCGGTCGTTGATCGGCGTGCTCGTGCCGTGGGCGTTGACGTAGCCGACGTCCGACGGGGAGAGATCGGCGTCGCGCAGGGCGGCCCGCATCGACTCGACCGCGCCGCGGCCGTTCTCCTCGGGCTGGGTGATGTGGTAGGCGTCGTTGGAGGCGCCGTAGCCGGTCAGGCGTGCCAGGATCGGGACGCCGCGGGCGACCGCGTGCTCCTCGCGCTCGAGGACCAGCACCGCCGCGCCCTCGCCCATGACGAAGCCGTCGCGGCGGGTGTCGAACGGGCGCGACGCGCCCTCGCGCGACAGCGCGCCCATGCGGCGGAAGGCCGCGAGGCACAGGCCGACGAGCGCCGCCTCCGTGCCGCCGGCGATGACCGCGTCGGCCTCGCCGCGCTCGATGAGGCGCTTGGCCTCGCCGAGCGAGTGCGCGCCGGTCGAGCACGCCGACGCCACCGAGAAGCCGGGCCCATGCACGCCGAGGCGCATCGCGATCTGGCCGGCGGCGGCGTTGGGCATCATCATCGGGACGAACAGGGGGGAGACCGCGCGGTCGCCCTCCTCCAGCCACACCTGGCACTCGCGCTGCAGCGTCGTCAACCCGCCGACGCCGGTGCCGACGATCACGCCGACGCGGGACGGATCGATCTCGCCCATCAGGCCCGCCTCGTCGGCGGCCTCGTGGGCGGCGGCGACCGCGAGCTGCGCGAAGCGATCGGTGCGGCGCGCCTCCTTCGGCGTCATCACGGTCTCCGGGTCGAACTCCGCGCAGGGGGCGATGCCGTCCTCCGAGATCCCGCCGCGCATCGCGAGCAGGGCGTCGAAGAACGCGTCTGCGCCGGAGGCGACGGGCGAGACGACCCCCCGGCCGGTGATGACGACGTTCGTCATTCAGGCGGTCCGCTTGACCCGGATCTCGTGCACGAAGGGAACGTTCGTCGTCATGCGGCGGCGCCCTGCAGGCGCTCGACCAGCGTGATGGCGTCCCCGACCGAGGCGATGCCCTTCAGGTCCGGGTCGGCGATCTGCACGTCGAAGCGGTCCTCGAGCGCCTTGACGAGCTCGACGAGGTCGAGCGAGTCGACGTCGAGCTGCTCCCACGTCGTGTCGGGCTGCGCGGTGTCGGCGTCGGGGACCTTGATCGCGGTCAGCTCGGCGCGGATGGCCTCGAGGATCTCCTGCTGGCTTGCCATGGTGCTGTCGTGCTCCTGATGTTCGGGTTCTGGGTTACGCACCGAGGCCGCCGTCGACGGCCAGGGTGGCTCCGTTGATGTAGGACGCCTCGTCGCTGACGAGGAAGCTCACGGCGGCGGCGACCTCTTCGGGCCTGCCGACGCGGCCGGCCGGGATCGCCGCGGCCAGTTCCTTGGCGGGCAGCTCGGCGGTCATGTCGGTGTCGATGAAGCCGGGCGTCACCGCGTTGGCGGTGATGTTGCGCTTGCCCATCTCCTTGGCCACGACGCGCGTGAAGCCCAGCAGCCCGGCCTTGGAGGCCGCGTAGTTGGCCTGGCCGGAGTTGGCACGCTCGGCGACGATCGAGGACACGTTGACGATGCGGCCCCAGCGGGCCTTCAACATGTCCTCGAGGCCCCGCTTGGTGCAGTTGAACGCGCCGCTCAAGTTGGTGTCCACGACGCGCGCCCAATCGTCGTCGGGCATCCGGATCGCCAGCCCGTCGGCGGTGACGCCGGCGTTGTTGACGAGGACGAGGACGGGCCCGAAGCGCTCGCGCACCTCGTCGAAGGCGGCCTGGACGGAGGCGGGGTCGGCGACATCGGCCTGCACGTCGCCGCCGCTGCGCCCCAGCGTCGCGACCGTGTAGCCGTCGGCCTTCAGGCGCTCGGCGATCGAGGCGCCGATGCCGCGGGTGCCGCCGGTGACCAGCGCGACCGCTCCCTCAGGCGCAGACATACCGGCGCTCCTTCCAGCTCACGATGCCGGCGCCCCACACGAAGCCGGCGCCGAAGGCGGCCAGGGCGACGGTGGCGCCGGGCTTGAGCAGCCCGTCGCGCTCGGCCTGGGCCAGCGCGAGCGGGATCGACGCCGACGAGGTGTTGGCGACGCGGTCGACGTTCAGCGCGAGCTTCTCGTGCGGCATGCCGAGCTCGTTGGCGGCCGACTCGATGATGCGCGAGTTGGCCTGGTGGGCGACGAAGAGGTCGACGTCGTCGACGGTGAGGCCGGCGGCGTCGAGCGCCTCACGCGTGGCCTCCGTCATGCGGGCGACGGCGTGGCGGTAGACCTCGCGGCCCTGCATCCGCAGCTTGCGGTCGACGTTGTCGGCGTAGAGGAGGTCGCCCTGCTCGGGGTCGCAGCCGAGGACGAACCGCGAGCAGCCGCGCTCCATCTCGCCGGCCGCGACGACCACCGCGCCGGCGCCGTCGCCGAACAGGACGGCGGTGCCGCGGTCCTCGGTGTCGGTCAGGCGGCTGAGCGCCTCGGCGCCGCACACGAGCACGACGCGGGCGCGGCCGGTCTCCACCAGGGCGGCGGCCTGGTCCAAGGCGTACAAGAAGCCGGCGCAGGCGGCGTTGAGGTCCACCGCGGCGGCCCCGTGGGCGCCGATGAGCCTGGCCACCTCGGGCGCGAGCCCGGGCGTGACCTTGTCGGGCGTGATGGTGGTGATGATGACCTGGTCGACCTCGTCGGCCGTGCGGCCGGCGTCGGTCAGCGCGTCGGCGCAGGCCTGGGCGGCCAACGGCGCCAGCGGAGCGTCGGCCTCGAGCCAGTGGCGCGTGCGGATGCCCGTGCGGCGCACGATCCACGCGTCGTCGGTGTCCAGGCGCTCTTCCCAGTACTTGTTGTCGATCTCGCGCTCGGGCAGCGCGGCGCCGACGCCGAAGAGGCCGGCGCTGAGCCCGCGCGGCAGCGGGCGGCGGAAGCGCGTGCGGGGCGCCGCGTCGGACGCGCGTCCGGTCGTCGCCGGCGCCTTGGTGGTGGCAGCCGCGAGCGGAATCACGCGGCCGCCAGCGTGCGCTTGACCAGCCCGGTGAGCACCGCGCCGGGGCCGTGCTCGACGTAGCGCTCGATGCCCGCGGCGCGCAGCGCCAGCATGGTCTCCCGCCAGCGCACCGGGCGCAGGAGGTTCTCGCTGAGCTCGCGGCGCACGTCGGTGAAGGGCGCGGCCGAGCCGTTGGCGTAGACCGGGAAGGCGGGCGCGCCGATCTCGGTGCGCTCCAGCGCGGCCGCGAGGCGCGCGGCGGCGGGCTGCATGAGCGGCGAGTGGAAGGCGGCGGAGACGTCCAGGCGGCGGGCGCGCGAACCGGTCTCGTCGCGGGCCAGCTCCTCGGCCTGGCCGATGGCGTCGGAGGCCCCGGAGAGCACCAGCTGGCCGGGCGCGTTGTCGTTGGCGATGGTCAGGCCCAGGCGCGTGGCAAGCGCCCGGATGGCGTGCGCGTCACCGCCGAGCATGGCGACCATGGAGCCGTCCTGGAGGTCGCCGGCGTCGGCCATCGCGGCGGCGCGCTCGGCGACGAGGCCCACGGCGTCGTCGAACGTCAGCACGCCCGCGGCGACCAGCGCGGCGTAC
>JAWVGD010000159.1:0-4033 GCA_033855515.1 Baekduia sp. | reverse complement strand
CCGATGACGGCGAACAGGACCGCGGGCAGGGCGTCGGTGCCGTGGTCGCTCGACAGGCCGCTGACGAGCAGCACGGGGATGAGCGCCAGGCGCAGGAACCCGATCGCGTTGGGGATCGTCCAGACGTTCCAGGGCGCGTCGCTGAGCGTCGCGGGTGGCGGCGGCCCGGAGCGGTCCAACCCGAACAGCCGCCGGAACGTCAGGCGGGGCCGCGACCACGCCGACGCGCGGTCGCCCGGTTGCTCGCCTACGGGATGCTCGGCCACAGCGCCTGCACCGCCTCGGCCGCGGTCTTGATCGGGATACCGCCCTCCACGTCGACCTTGCCCCGGCGGATCTGCGCCTCGGCCATGCCCGAGTCCATCGAGCGCTTGCCGATCGTGATGCGCAGCGGGGCGCCGAGCAGCTCGGCGTCGGCGAACTTCTCGCCCGGGCCTGCGGAGCGGTCGTCGAGCAGCGCCTTGAGCCCGATCGTGGCCATCTCCTCATAGACGGCCTCGGCGGCCGCGCGCTCGGGCGTGCCGGGCTTGCCCAGCGCGATGACCTCGACGTCGAACGGCGCGATCGCCTTCGGCCACGCGATGCCGTCCTCGTCGGCGAACTGCTCGACGGCGGCCGCGGCGATCCGCGCCGGCCCGATGCCGTAGGAGCCCATGACGACCGGGTGGACCTTGCCGTCCTCGTCGGAGTAGGTGAGGCCCAGCGGCTCGCTGTAGCGCGTGCCGAGCTGGAAGATGTTGCCGATCTCGATCGCCGGCTGGATGCGGACCTCGACACCGTCGATCGTGTCGCCGACCTCGACCACGCGGACGTCGACGCGCTCGCCGGGCTCGACGTGCAGGACGAGGTGGTGGTCGAGGCGGTTGGCGCCGGCGACGTAGGTCCCGGGCGTCACGGCGCGGTCGTAGAGCACGGGGACGTCGTTCAGTCCCTGCGGCCCCAGGAAGCCGGCGGGCCCCGGCAGCTCGTCGGCCTGCGCGGGCCGGTAGGGCTCGCCGAGCAGGGTGGCGAGCTTGACCTCGTTGACCCGATGGTCGCCGCGCACGACGACCATCACCAGGCCGCGGGAGTCGGTGATCACGGGAAACGCCTTCAGGACGTTGCCGGTGGCGATGCCGAGGCTGGCGGTGACGTCCTCGACGGTCTTGAGGCCCGGCGTGTGCAGCTCGCCCGACAGGTCGCCGTTGAGCGGCGGGACCGCCTGCGGGTCGGCCGAGGCGATCTCGAGGTTGGCGCTGTAGCCGCCCGGTCCGAGGACGACGTCGTCCTCGCCGGCGGGACACGGGGCCATGTACTCGTGGGCGGCCGTGCCGCCCATCATCCCCACGTCGGACTCGCACTCGTACCAGTCCAGGCCGCAGCGGTCGTAGATCCGTGCGTAGGCCTCGCGGTGCAGCTGGTAGCTGGCGTCGAGTCCCTCCTGGTCGCGGTCGAACGTGTAGGCGTCCTTCATGATGAACTCGCGGGTGCGCAGGACGCCGGCGCGGGGACGCGGCTCGTCGCGCTCCTTGATCTGGAAGTGGTAGAGGCACAGCGGCAGGTCGCGGTAGGACCGGACGACCTGCGCGGTGTGGTACGTCACCGCCTCCTCGTGCGTCATCGCCAGCACCATCTCGGCTCCCCTGCGGTCCTGCAGGCGAAAGAGCTCGGCGCCGATGCTGTCGTAGCGGCCGCTGCGCTTCCACAGCTCGGCAGGCTGCAGGACCGGCATGAGCATCTCCTGGCCGCCGAGGGCGTTCATCTCGTCCCGGATGATCTCGACGATCCGCTGGTGGGCGCGCCAGCCGGCCGGCAGCCAGGTCCACAACCCGGCGCCCAGCTGGCGCACGAGCCCGGCCCGGACCATCAGCTTGTGCGACAGCGCCTCCGCGTCGGCGGGCGGCTGGCGCTCGGTCGGGAGGAAGAGCTGGCTCATGCGCATGGAGCGGACGATACGGCGCCCCTCGCGCGGGCGCATCGACGACCCGCCGGGCCGGTTCGGCCGGGCTGGGGTTCGAGACCGAGAACGAGGACCCGCCGCCTGACGGCCACCGCCACCGGCCTGCGGCGCGTGGCGGGCACGCTGCACGTCGCTCCGCCGTCGTGAACCGGCCCGCGGTTCTGAGACGAGCGACGGACGCTTGAGGGCTATGTTTCGGGGAAGATCAGATCTGACCCACGACAGGAGACTCATGCCCTACTCCGTTCCTGACCTGCCCTACGCCTACGACGCGCTGGAGCCCACCATCGACGAGGCGACGATGAAGCTCCATCACGACAAGCATCATCAGGCCTACGTGGACAAGGCCAACGCCGCCCTCGAGGGCACCGAGTTCGACGGCAAGCCGGTCGAGGAGGTCCTCGCGAGCCTGTCGTCCCTGCCGTCCGACAAGCAGGGCCCGTTCCGCAACAACGGC
The DNA here is from genome assembly GCA_033855515.1 of Baekduia sp. GTDB lineage: Bacteria > Actinomycetota > Thermoleophilia > Solirubrobacterales > Solirubrobacteraceae > Baekduia. Next base: position 1,637 of record JAWVGD010000159.1, on the reverse strand, counting down.
GGCGGCCACGCCAACCACACGCTCTTCTGGGAGAACATGAGCCCCGACGGCGGCGGCGAGCCCACCGGTGATCTGGCCGACGCCATCACCTCCGCCTTCGGCTCGTTCGACGACTTCAAGGCGAAGTTCGAGGACAACGGCGTGACGCAGTTCGGCTCCGGCTGGACCTGGCTGGTGGTCGACGGCGGTGAGCTGAAGCTCACCAAGACGCCCAACCAGGACAGCCCGATCCTCGACGGCCAGACGCCGCTGCTGGGCAACGACGTCTGGGAGCACGCCTACTACCTCAAGTACAACAACCGCCGGCCGGAGTACCTCAAGGCCTGGTGGAACGTCGTCAACTGGGACAAGGTCGCCGAGCGGTACGCCGCCGCCACGGGCTGAGCCGCCCTGAGGCATCGGTGCGACGGGCGCGCGTGGCGGGTTCCGCGCGTGCCGGTCGCCCGTCCGACGCGCCGGCGCCGTCGCCCGCTACGCGCGCAGCTTGTAGCCGCGCTGGAACAGCCGCAGGTTCAGGCAGAACAGCGCGGCCGTGGCCACCGTGAGCACCAGCAGCGACAGCGCGACGCTCTGCTCGGAGTACCCCAGGAACCCGTAGCGGACCAGCCCGATCATGTAGAAGACCGGGTCGAAGTGCGTCAGCGTCCGGAACGGCTCGGGCAGCAGCGTCGCCGAGTAGAACACGCCGCCGAGGAAGATCAGCGGCTGCAGGACGAACGTCTGCGCGACCGACACGTCGTCGAACTGCTCGGCGCGCACGCCGATCAGCACCCCGAGCTGCGCGAAGAAGAAGCCGACGAGGAAGAGCGCGGGCAGGAGCACGAGCACGTGTTCGACCGGGATCGAGATCAGGATCGACGCGGCCACGAACGTGAGCAGCGCCACGATCCCGCCGCGCAGGAACCCGCCGAGCGAGAACGCGATCAGGAGCTGCAGCGGCGACGCCGGCGAGGACAACTGATCGTCGATCGACCGCTGGAACTTCTGCTGCAGGATCGAGGAGGCGTTGTTGGAGAACGCGTTCATCGCCCACGCCATCATGATCAGGCCGGGCACGATGAAGACCACGTACTTGACGCCGTGCAGCTTGTCGATGCGCGACCCCAGCGCCGCGCCGAAGACCGAGATGTACAAGAACGTCTCGAGCAGCGGCGCGCCGAGCGTCTGGCGCTTGATCTTGAAGAAGCGGTTGCACTCGCGGCGCACGAGTGCGAAGAAGCGGATCTGTGAGGCGGTCATGACGGGATCTCCCGGACCGCGGCGCGTGAGAGCTCCTTGCGGCCCACGAGCTCCAGGTAGGCGTCCTCGAGGCTGGACACCTCGTACTGCTCGGCCAGCTCGTCGCTGGTGCCCGTCGCGACGATCTGCCCGTCGTTGATGAAGGCGATCCGGTCGCAGAGCTGCTCGGCCTCTTCGAGGTAGTGCGTGGTGAGCAGGATCGTCGTCCCCTCCGCGTTGATGCGCTGGACGTAGTGCCAGAGCTCCAGGCGCAGCTCGATGTCGACGCCCGCCGTCGGCTCGTCGAGGATGAGCAGCCGCGGCCGGTGCATCAGGGCGCGCGCGAGGATCAGCCGGCGCTTCATGCCGCCGCTCAGCGTCCGGGTGCGGTCCTTGCGCTTCTCGTACAGCGAGAACGC
>JAWVGD010000158.1:0-3913 GCA_033855515.1 Baekduia sp. | reverse complement strand
TTACCCACGTGTTACTCACCCGTTCGCGGCTTTGCCCCCGAGCAAGCTCGGGTTCGTCGCTCCACTTGCATGTGTTAAGCACGCCGCCAGCGTTCGTCCTGAGCCAGGATCAAACTCTCCGTGAAGTTAGCCGGCACACCCGAAGGCGCACCGGGGTACGAAGAGCTGTCATTCCTCACAATGCACGTCACATACACGAGACGTACGAGAAATGACGGGTATCTTTCTCAGACCCTCGCGATCTCGTAAACGAGACCCGAGGGGTCGAACCTGGACGCGCACCCTCGACCCGACTGAGTCGAAAGGCGCGCATGCTGTTGAGTTTTCAAAGACCGTCGCGCCCTGTCGGGAAGGGGATACCTTCGAAAGGACGCTCTCCAAGAACCGAAGCCCTTAGGAGCGGGACCGAGCAGTTTAGCACCGCTCGATGCGAGGTGTGCGGCCCGGGTCTGAACCCGATGTCGCTGCCCCGCTGAGCGGCAGTATAGACAGAGTTCTCCGCGGCTTGTCGGCCGGGTGTCAGGACGAGGGCTCGACCGCCGGTCCCAGCGGGCCGGTCAGGTGGGCGACCACCGGCCGCAACCCATTGGCCACGGGCTTTCGGCCGCAACTGCGCGTGCCGACGGCCGAGGGCCACGGCGCGAACCCGCGCCGCTGGGCGCCGTTTGCGCCCTGGATGCCGGCGGCCGTCGCCCCGAGGAAGGTGACCAACCCGTCACGTTCCCCGGTTCGAACCCGCTCGAACCTCAGGACTCCAGGCGGAGCCTGCGGAAGTGGCGCTTGCCCACCTGCAGGACGCGGCCGTCGAGGCGCTCGGTCGCGACGTCCATGTCGTTCTCCCCCAGCGCCTCGCCGTCCAACTTGACCCCGCCCTGGGTCAGCAGCCGCCGCGCCTCGGAGCGGGACCGCCCGAAGGCCGCCGCGATCCGCGCCGGCAGGTGGACGACCCCGTCACCGTCGGTGATCGCGTACTCCTCCACGTCATGGGGCGCCTCGTGCGTGACGAAGAGCCGGTCGAAGTGCTGTTCGGCTGCGGCCGCCGCGTCATCGCCGTGGAAGCGGGCAACGATCCCCTTCGCAAGCGCGCGCTTGGTGTCCCGGGCGCTCGCGCCCGCGGGTGGGCGCGGGACGGCCAGCAGCTCGAACCACGCGTCCATCGCCTCGTCGGGCAGCCGCATCGTCTTGCCGAACTGCTCCTCGGGCGGCTCGGTCACGCCGACGTGATTGCCCAGCGACTTCGACATCTTCTCGGCGCCGTCGATCCCCGGGAGGATCGGCATCGTGAGGATCACCTGCTCGGCTTGCCCGTAGGCGCGCTGGACGTCGCGGCCGAGGAGCAGGTTGAAGGTCTGGTCGGTGCCGCCGAGCTCGACGTCGGAGTCGATCGCCACCGAGTCGTAGCCCTGCAGCAGCGGATAGAGCGTCTCCAGCACCGAGATCGGCTGGCGGCCGGCGAAGCGCTTGGCGAAGTCGTCGCGCTCGAGGATCTGCGCCACCGTCGCCACGCGCGCGAGGCGGAAGAGCTGCTCGGCCGGCATGTCGAGCCACTCGCCGTTGCGGCGCACCTCGAGCAGCTCGGGGTCGTCGCGCAGCACGCTGAACGCCTGCCGGCGGTAGGTCTCGGCGTTGGCGTCGATCTCCTCGCCGCTGAGCACCGGCCGCGTCGACGACCGGCCGCTGGGGTCGCCCACGCGCGCGGTGTAGTCGCCGACGATCAGGACCACGCGGTGCCCGAGGTCCTGGAACTCGCGGAGCTTCTGCAGGACCACCGTGTGGCCCAGGTGGATGTCGGGCGCCGTCGGATCGAGGCCGAGCTTGACCCGCAGCTGGCGCCCGTCCTTCTCGGCCAGCTCCAGCTTCTTGGCCAGTCCCCCGTCGGGCAGCGACTGTTGGGCATTGCGCAGCAATGCGGAGGCGGTCTCTGAAGCAGGTGCCATGAGGGCCCAATGCTAGAGTCCAAGGCCGATTCCGGGGCGGTCGCCACCGCCCCGCGAGCCCTCTGCCCGCGCCGGATCGCGCAGGCGCCGCGCCGTATGAGCGACCTCACCGGACCGCATCTCGCACCCGTGCCCGACGTGGCCGAGCCCACCAAGCGCGTCAAGCCGCGCGTCAAGAAGCTGCGCCTGCTCGCGATCCTCGTGCCGCTGGCGCTCCTGGCGGTGGTCTCCACGATCTTCGGGATGATGATGGCCGTCGCGTCCGACCTGCCGGCCCTGGCGCAGCTGCCGCAGGTCGCCAAGCGCAAGAACTCGGTCCTGACCGACATCAACGGCAAGCGCCTGGCGACGCTGACGTCCAACCAGGGCCGGATCATCGTCACCAGCGACCAGATCGGCGCCTACGCCAAGTACGCGGTGATCGCGATCGAGGACCGCCGCTTCTACGAGAACTCCGGCGTCGACCTCCGCGGCATCGGCCGCGCCTTCTTCCAGGACGTCGTCCAGGGCCGCCAGGCCCAGGGGGGCTCGACCATCGCCCAGCAGTTCGTCAAGAACGCGCTGCAGGCGCAGTCCAAGCGCACCGTCTTCGAGAAGCTCCGCGAGGCCGCGATGGCCTACCACCTGACGCGCAAGTGGTCCAAGGAGCGCATCCTCACCGAGTACCTCAACACGGTGTACTTCGGCAACGGCGCCTACGGGATCGAGGCGGCTGCGCGCACGTACTTCAGCGCCGACCCCAACCATCTCGGCTGCGGCACCGCCGGCCATCCCATGTGCGCCAGCGAGCTCACGCCGGCCGAAGCCGCGCTGCTGGCCGCGATCATCGCGTCGCCCAGCGGCTATGACCCCGTGGCGCATCCGGTCGCGGCGCGCAAGCGGCGCGACCTGGTGCTGAAGAACATGCTCGACCAGAAGCGCCTGACCTTCGAGCAGTACAAGGACGCGCTGAGCCAGCCCAAGTTGTACGCCAAGCTGGCGCCGCCGCAGGTCGACACCCGCAAGGGGTCGGAGTACTTCGTGTCCTGGGTGCGTCAGAGCCTCGTTGACCGCGTCGGCCCGCAGCGGGCCTTCGAGGGCAACCTGCGCGTGCAGACGACGCTGGACGTCGACCTGCAGCAGGCCGCCCAGCAGGCGGTCAACAACTACCTGTCGTGGGCCGGCGGCCCGACCGCCTCGCTCGTGGCCATCGACAACAAGACCGGCGAAGTCCGGGCCATGATCGGTGGCCGCGACTACAAGCAGTCGCCGTTCAACCTCGCGACCCAGGGCCAGCGCCAGCCCGGCTCCTCGATCAAGCCCTTCATCCTGGCCGAGGCGCTGCGCCAGGGCATCGGGCCCGGCACCGTTCTTCCCTCACGCAAGCGGTTCTTCAAGGTCCCGGGCGGCGGCCCCAACGAGCAGTTCGTGGTCAACAACTTCCAGAACGAGTACGCGGGCCAGTCGACGATCGCCAACGCCCTGACGTTCTCCGACAACGCGGTCTTCGCGGCCCTCGGGCTGAAGGTGGGGACCAAGAAGGTCGCCAGGCTGGCCGAGCGGATGGGCATCCGGACGCCGGTCTCCTCGAACCCCGCCATGACCCTCGGCGGCCTGCGCGAGGGGGTCACGCCGCTGGACATGGCGCACGCCTACGAGACGCTCGCCGCCCACGGCCGGCGGATCACCGGCACCCTCGGCACCGCCAACGACGGCCCGGTGGGCATCCACAGCATCCGCAAGGGCGCCGACCTGGGCCCCAAGGCCCAGGACTACAAGGACAATCGCGTCATCGCCAAGCCGGTGCTGTCGCGCAAGATCGCCGACGAGGAGACTCAGCTGCTGACGGGCCCGGTCAAGTACGGCACGGCGACCCGCGCGCAGTACGGCGGCTTCGCGGCCGGCAAGACCGGGACCACCGAGAACTCGGGCGACGCCTGGTTCGTGGGCTTCACCGACCGGATGACGATCGCCGTCTGGGTCGGCTATCCCACGAC
>JAWVGD010000157.1:0-3591 GCA_033855515.1 Baekduia sp. | reverse complement strand
GGGCTGGCCAGCGGCCTGGCGATCGCGGTGAAGTCCGCGCGTCCCGACGTCCGAGTCGTCGGCGTCCAGGTCGAGGCCGTCGCCGCTTACCCCGCGTCGCTGAAGGCGGGCGCGCCCGTCGCGGTGGACGCCGGGCTGACGATCGCCGACGGCATCGCGGTCAAGCGCCCGGGCGACCTGACGCTCCCGCTCATCCAGCGCTGGGTCGACGACGTCGTGGTCGTGCCCGAGGACGAGGTCGCCGAGGCGATGGTCCTGCTGATGGAGAAGGCCAAGCTCGTCGTCGAGGGCGCCGGCGCCGTCGGGGTCGCGGCGCTGCTGGGCGGCCAGGTGCGGCCGGCCGAGCACGGCTCGACGTGCGTGATCCTGAGCGGCGGCAACGTCGACGCGGGCCTGCTGGCCACGATCGCCCGCCGCCACGAGACCGAGGCGGGGCGCCGACTGGTGCTGCTGACGCGCGTGCCGGACCGGCCGGGCGCGCTCGCGCAGCTGCTCAACTGCGTCGCCGAGGAGGGCGCCAACATCATGGAGGTCTCCCACATGCGCGAAGGCATCGGCCTGCACGTCCGCGAGACCGGCGTCCAGCTCACGATCGAGACGCGCTCCAGCGAGCACGCGCGGGCGGTCATCGACGCGATCCAGAGCGCCGGCTACGGCGTCGCGCAATACCCGGGCGCCGCCGGCTGAGCCTCAGCGGCGGGAGGTCCGCCGAGCGTCCTGGGGCCGGCCATGGCGACCGCCCCGGGCGTCGTCGTCGGGACCGCCGTCGGGCTCCACGCGCCCGAAGCGCGCGCCCTCCTTCTCCTCGTGGGCACCGAGCACCGGGGCGCCGGCGTCGCCGACCTCCCCCGGCTCGGCGGCAGCGCCGCCCTCGCGGTGCCCGCGCGTCGTGCCGGCGTCCGACGTCTCGGCCATGGCCTCCGCGGCGTGGCGCGCCGGGTGGTCCTTCGGCAGATCCTCCGGGATGAGCTCGTCGTGCGCTGCCGGCGTGTCGCCCAGGGGCCGGCGGTCGTCGATGCCGAGGCCGGGGATCGGGTCCGTGTGGTCCTCGGCGGCGGCGTCGATCAGGGCTCCGTCGGGGGCGACGGCGGTCTTCTGGCGCACATGGGCCAGCCAGATCGCGACCGCGGTCATCGGGATGATCCCCGCCAGCAGGACGGCGATCGCCTCGTCGATGCCCAGGAAGAGCAGCGCGGCGAGGGCGGCGATGCCGTAGAACGCGGCCGTGCCGGTGAGAAGCCAGTAGGAGCCGCGGACCGACGGGTGGCCGGGCCACGGCCCCGCGGCCAGATAGATCGCCAGGGCGGCGGCGATCACGGGCAGCGCGATCCCGACCGCGAGCTGCCATGGCCGCCACGACGGGTGCGACCCGTTGAGGATCAGCAGGCTCCCGACGTAGATCAGGAGCCACAGGACCGCCGGATAGCGCCGCATGCTTCCGGTGGTACTCCGCGGGCGGCAGGCGGCAAGAAGATCAGTTCAGAGCCTGACGCGCCGCCTCGCGCCGGTACCGCTCGACGCCCTCGCGCTGCTGCTGCGCGCGCGCCACCAGCTCCGCCAGGCGTTCGCTGCTCAGCGGGAGATCGGGGACCTCGCTCAGCCCGAGCCACATCAGCCGCTTGCCCTCGATGCCGAGCGACAGGGTCTCGAGCTCGACGAGCGGCGTCAGGGGCGACGTGCCGCGGACCTCCCCGTTGAGCTTGAGGCGACCGGCCTTCTCCGCCGCCCAGGCGGCGGCCTGCTTGGCGGGGTTGGGCGTGATGCCGAGCCCGCTCATGAGCGACTCCAGGACCTTGCGGTCCTCGCTGATGTCCTCCAGCAGGCCTGCCAGGAACGTCCCCAGCTCGGTGTCCTGATGCTCGCCGGCGGCGCGCTTGGTCAGCTCGAGTCCGCCGGTGGACCCGGCGAGATGGTCGTTGAGGTAGATGCCGAGGTACTTCGCGGTGGTTGCGGGCATGTCGTGGTGCTACCCGCTGATCCGCCGGGAGGTGTGCTTGCATCCTGCGACTCATGTCTCAGGTCGACAAGCTCCAAGACGCCGAAGAACACGTCGCGCAGATGCGCGAGGAGGCGGCGAAGACCGCGCGCGAGGAGCGCGACGCGGATCTGCGCAAGGCGCCGCTGACCGATACCGCCGCCAAGGCTCACTCGACCATCACCACCCCGCTCAGCCAGGTGCGCACGATGGTCAACATGCGCGTCGGCGCGCTGCCCGACCTGCACGAGCTGGCGGTCTCGATCAAGGAGACCGGGCTGCTGCACCCGCCGCTGGTGCGCGCCACGGGCGAGGACGACGTGCCCTACGAGCTGCTGGCCGGGCGCCGCCGCTTCGGTGCGATGACGATGCTCGACGAGGCCGAGGGTCCGCGCGAGGACTGGCGCTTCACGCTCGTCGACGGCATCTCCAAGCGCGAGGCGCTGACGATGCAGTTCGCCGAGAACTTCCATCAGGCCAAGCCCGAGCCCGTGCAGTTCGCGCGGGCCGCGCGCGCGATCATGAGCGAGGATCCCTCGCTGACCGCCGCGGAGGTCTCGCGCCTGGTCGGCGCTCCGCTGGCCTGGACGCGCAAGTCGCTGCGTCTGCTGGACCTGCCGGAGTCGGTCGTCGCGCGGGTGGAGGCCGGCGATCTGTCCTTCACGGTCGCCGACGTGGTGCGCCGCGGCATCGCTCGCGGCGACGTCAGCCCCGAGGCGGCCGAGGAGCTCGTCGACCAGCACACCAAGGGCGAGATCACCGGTGGCGCGCTGAAGCTCGGCGTCGGTTACGTCCCGCCCAAGCCCAAGGACTACGAGGAGCAGTCGCGCAAGCTCGACGAGGCGCGCTGGGCGGCCGGCCGCGAGAAGGGCCTGGGCAAGGACGCCGACGCCGAGGACCGCGACTGGACCTCGAGCGCCGGCGGCGCGAACGGCTCGCAGGGCGGGCCGGTCCGCTCCGCTGCCGAGCTCGGTGCGCCGGCACGCATCGTCGCGTCGGTGGGCGGTGCCGACAACGAGCCGATCGAGGTCGACGTCGCCGATCTGGACGCCTACGTGCTGGGCCTCGTCCTCTCGCGCGTGGCGACCGCCGAGCACCGCTCGCACCTCGGCGTGGCCGGCGGCCACGAGGCCACCCAGGAGTACGCCTTCTCGCTGCATCCCGACCGCCGCCTGGACGTCCTCCGGGCGCTGGCCGGCGAGATGCTCTCCGGCGACCCCGTGCCGCCGAAGGCGCTGCGGGCGCTGCTGCCGGCCTAGTGTCGTGAATCAGAAGTTCGCGGGCAGCTTGCGGGCGCTCGCCGACGCCTGACGGCCACCGCTGGCCTCGATGAACGGGCGTTCACCTGCGGCCATCGCCGACCGTCAGCCGTGGCCGAGCATCCCGCCTGCTGCGCCCGAACTTCCGAATCACGACACCAGTGTCGGCCGGTCAGCAGCACCGCGGTGTGCGGTGTGCGGTGCGCCGGCGCTACTCCGGCGTCACGTAAGCGCCGGAGATCCCGCCGTCCATCAGGAACGTGGAGGCGGTCATGAACGAGGACTCGTCGGAGGCCAGGAAGAGGACGCCGTTGGCGATCTCCTCGGCGGTGCCGAAGCGGCCCATCGGCACGTGGA
>JAWVGD010000156.1:0-17072 GCA_033855515.1 Baekduia sp. | reverse complement strand
GGTCCTACGGGTGCTGCGGTGGGTGCTAGCCCTTGACCGCGGACTTGAACGCCGACGCGGCGCTGAACTTCGGCGCCTTGGAGGCGGCGATGTCGATCGTCTCGCCGGTCTGCGGGTTGCGGCCCTGGCGCGCGGAGCGCTCGGTGACGGTGAACTTGCCGAAGCCGGCGATGGCGACCTCGTCGCCGGCGGCGACGCGCGCGGACACGATCTCGAAGGTCGCCTCGACGGCGCGCTTCGCATCAGCGGCGCTCAGCTCGCTCTGCTCGGCGACGAGGGTGGCGAGATCGGTCTTGGTGATGTTGGACATCGGTCTTCTCCTGTCGTTCTGCGCCTGTCGTGGCGCGATCCGACATGGTGCCTGCTCCGGCGGTCGTCTTCGGACCGGGCCGGGCCGAGGTCAGTCACCTGACCCCTCGATCAGCGTTCTCAGCGTCTCGATCCCACGCTGCCAGAGCTCGTCGAGCTCGTAGCCGGGCGGGAAGCGCTCGTTCAGCTCGAGCATCACCATGCCGTGTGCGAACGCCCAGATTACGCGTGCGGCGCCCAAATCGCCTTTTGTGAGCGCCCGGATCGGATCTCCGGCCGCAATTTCGGCGCGTAGGACGTCCGGATCGTCACGGTTCAGACCCCGCGCGAAGATCATCCGATACAGGTGCGGATGCTCCAGCGCCCACGTCCGCCAGGCCATCGCGGCGGCCCAGAGCGGGTCCTCGACGCCTGCGATCGCGGCCCCCACGGCGGCGCCCTGCTCGGACATGCCGGCCGCGATGATCGCGTCCTCCAGCGCCCGCTTGTCGGCCACGTGCTCGTACAGCGACGGGGCGCGGATCCCGATCCGCCCCGCCACGTTGCGCATCGACAGCGCCTCGGGCCCCTCCGCCTCGAGCAGCGCGCGCCCCGCCGCAACGATCTGGGTCACACGCCGGGTGGGAACGGGGTGGGGCATGACCTCGCCGATCATCGCAAGGCGGCCGCGGGGCCGCCAGGGGCGGGGACCCGCGTCGGCCCACCCGGGCCCGGCGTTCTACGCGCGCTCCGTGTCGCGGCGGTAGGCCCGTGCCGCCAGGACGACCAGGACAACGCTCCAGGCCGGCACGACCATCCAGGCGGTCGCGCCCCAGCCGCTGCCGCCGAGCGCGACCCGGTTGGCCTGCACGAGCCAATAGGACGGCAGCCCCTGGGCCAGGGCGTGCAGGAAGCCGCTGTCGCCGAGCGGGAACCATGTCCCGCTCGCCAGCGCCAGCAGCGACGTGCCGCCGCCGATCACCGGTCCCATCGTGTCGACCGTCAGCAGGTGGCCGAGCAGGATCCCCAGGGCCGCGAACGGGACCAGCCCCACGAGGATCAGCCCGGTCATCGCCAGCCACTCGCCCGCGGGCAGCCGCACCCCGAGGCTCGCGCCCGCCGCGTACAGCAGCACCAGGCTCAGGGCGGCCAGCGTGTAGGCGATGAGGACCTTGGCGCGCAGATAGGCGGCGGCGCTCAACGGGCTGATGCGCAGCTGGCGGTTCCATCCGACCTGGCGCTCGCCCGCGATCCGCGCGCCCACGCCGAGCATCGAGGTCATGGTGCCCCACGACGCCATCGAGACCATGAAGTACAGCGGGGCCGACAGCCCGGTGCCCTGCAGGTTCGCGTCGCCGCGCTGCGGCCCGGCGATCAGGAAGAACAAGATGAGCGGGAAGCCGAGCGAGAAGAGGAAGAAGCGCTTGTTGCGAAACGCCCGGCGCAGCTCGAGGCGCGTATAGGTCGCTGTGCTCATGCCGCCAGCTCCTCGTCGTCCTCGCCGCCGGTGAGCTCCAGGAACGCCTCCTCCAGGCCCGCCCCGCTGATCTCGATGTCGCTGACGGCGGGCGCCGCAGCCAATAGGGCGCGGATCGCGGCGTCCGAGTCGCTGCAGCGCAGCGCGACCGACTCACCGCGCCGCTCGACACCGGTGACGCCGGGCAGGGCGAGCAGGACCGTGTCGGCGACGTCCGGCAGGGTCGCGCGGATCGTCCGCGACCCGACGCGCGCCTTGATCTCCGTCGTCGGGCCGTCGGCGACGACGCGCCCGTGCGCCATCAGCACGGCGCGGTCGGCGAACGCGTCGGCCTCTTCCAGGTAGTGCGTGGCGAACACGATCGTCGTGCCGTGCGAGGCGAACTCGCGCATCGTCTGCCAGAAGGCGTGGCGGCCCTCGACGTCCATCGCGACCGTCGGCTCGTCGAGCACCAGCAGGTCGGGGTTGCTGACCAGCGCGACCGCGAAGCGCACCCGCTGGGTCTGGCCGCCCGAGAGCTTCTCCGTGCGCTGACGGGCGATCGCGTCGATCCCGGTGAGCGCGAGGACCTCGTCGACGTCCAGCGGGCGCGGGTACAGCGATGCGAGCATCGTGACGAGCTCCCGGACCGTGAGATCGCGCAGCAGCGCGCCGGTCTGGAGCATGGCGCCGACGCGGCCGGCGGCGATCGCCTCCTCGGGCGTCCCGCCGAAGAGCGTGACGGTGCCGGCGTCAGGGCGTGCGAGCCCCAGGAGCATGTCGATGGTCGTGGACTTGCCGGCGCCGTTCGGGCCCAGCAGCGCCACCGTCTCGCCCGGGGCGATCGCGATGTCGATGCCGCGCACGGCGCGCACGGGGCCCTGCGGGGTGCGGAAGGTCTTTGTCAGCCCTTGGAGCTGGATCCCCGTCGTCGCCGGGGCGGTCGTGATCGCCATGACCGGGAATGTGCCGCATCGCCGCGCCGGTGGCGAGGCGGGCAGCTCCCGATCCTCACGTGACGCCTGTCACCCCGCGGGCGTGCGGTGCGCCTGGGCCTCGAGGTCTGAGGCGGCAGCGTCGTCTCGCACGAGCGCCGCGGTGCGCGCGCTCTGCGAGCGGCCGAGCCGCAGGACCTCCTGGTCCATCAACGGCACGATCTCCTTGGCCCGGCGCGAGGTCTCGAACTCGCCGATCCGCGTCGTCAGCGCAGGCTTGAGCCACCGGATCACGTTGACCCAGCCCGGGACGCTGATGCGCGTCTTGCGCTTGGCGATCCCGGCCGCGAAGGCCTCGCCGCAGGCCTCGACCGAGGTCGTGCGACCCAGCGGCCCGGGCAGCGAGTCGAGCATGTTCTGAAAGGCGGTGAGGTCCTTCTTGGCGTCCTGCACCATCGGCGTGTCGATCCAGGACATGTGCGCGCTGCCGACCTTGACGCCGAGGTGGCCGACCTCCGCGCGCAGGGCGTTGGCGAAGTGCTCGGCGCCGGCCTTCGAGGCGTTGTAGGCGACGAGCCCGGGCGCCGCGGCGTAGGCCGCCAGCGACGAGACCACCAGCACGTAGCCCTTGCGCGCGATCAGCTGGGGCAGCGCGGCGCGCACCGTGTGGAAGACGCCGTTGATGTTGACGTCGATGACACGCCGGAACGTCGCGGGGTCGACCGCGAGGACCGAGCCGTAGCTGGCGATGCCGGCATTGGCCATGACGACGTCGAGGCCGCCGAAGGTGCTCACGGCGTGGGCGACCGCGACCTCCATCTGCTCGAGGCTGCAGACGTCGCCGATGATCGAGGTGGCGTCGCCGGCGCCCAGCTCGGCCGTGAGCGCGGCGAGCGGCTCGCGGTCGAGGTCGACGAGCACGACCTTCGCGCCCTGTGCGACGAGCCGCCGCGCGGTCTCGGCGCCCACGCCGCGCGCACCGCCGGTGATGAGGACGACCTTGCCCTGGAGCTTGCTCATGAACGGCACCGTACCCTCAACCGCCCGATGGCTCCCACGGCGGTCGCCGGGCGCCGGTGCGGGGCCGGCTGCCCTACGCCGCGGTCGGCTCCGGCGACGCCGAGGCGGCCGCCGTGTCGTCGCCGGCGACGGCCGCCGCGCCCGACGCCGCCGCGCGGCTCGCGTGGTCGGCGATCGACTTGGCGATCAGCCCCGGGTCGTCCCACATCGGCGTGTGGCCGATGCCGGGGTGCACGCGGAACTCGACGTTCGGGATCTCCGCGCGCAGCCGCGGCGCGTGGTCCTTCATCGGCAGGATGCGGTCCTTGCTGCCCCAGGTGATGAGCACCGGGACGTCGATGCGGTCCAGCTCGTGCAGCGACGAGTCGCCGTTGCGCAGCACCGTGTAGACGTCCTCGACGATGTCGCAGCGCAGCGACGAGCGCGCGAGCATGATCGCCTCGTCGCCCGGGACCTGGTGGCCACGGGTCATGACGTCGCGGAGCGCGAGGCGGCGCAGCGCCGGGCGGGCCATCACGCGCGGGAGGTACTTCACGGAGCTGCGCGTCGTCTTCTGCATCCGCGAGAACACCTTGATGACCTGCTCGGCCGCGGCGCCGTCGCCGGGGCGCAGGCCGCCGGCGGGCGAGATGGCCACGACGCTGCGAGCGCGGCCGCGCTTGGCGAGCTCGAGCGCGAGCGCGCCGCCGAGCGAGTTGCCGGCCAGATGCGCGCTGCCGACGCCCAGCTCGTCGAGGTGCTGCTCGAGGAAGTCCGCGGCCTGGGCGATGTTGTGCGGGGTGTCGCGCGGCGGCAGCGCCGCGCCGCCGTCATGGCCGTGCAGCGTGGGCGCGATCACCTCGAAGCGCGGCACGAGGTCGGCCAGCACGGGCAGCCAGCAGCGCCACGTGGCGGTGAAGCCGTGGATGAGGACGAGCGGCTCGCCCTCGCCGGCGCGGTAGAGAGCAGGGGAGATCTCGGGCATCGTCGGCGGATCGTATGCGTTCACTCAAGCGCGCGAGACGGTCGCCCGCTGCGCGCCCGCGCCGACACCCGGCGGACCGGCCCGTCCGAGGCGGACGGCGGGCCGGATGCCGCCGGGCGGTGCCGTCGCCGGGCACGGGTGCGACGGGCGGGGGCGGGACGGACCTCACGCCATCGCGCGCCTCCGCGGCGTCCGCGGCTTCTGGGTCGGCGTGGGCCGGCCCGCGCTGGGGTCGGGAGCGCCGATCGCGTCGAAGAGCATCGCGACGAGCGCGGTGTCGGTCCCGTCGATGCCCTTGGACCCGTTGAGCCGCTTGGCCGCCGCCAGCTGGATCTTCTGCGCCTCGTCGACGAGCTTGGCCACGGCCTTGCCGAGTTGCTCGACGCCCTTGGGATCGAGGTTGAGCCGCACGCGCTCCAGGCGTGCGTGGTCGCGGTCGAAGCCGCCGACGCTCGCGGCCCGGCCGGCGACCTCCATCGTCTGCTGGAGCTCGGCGCCGATCACCGCCTGCTTGGCGACGACCGACACCGACTCCCACGCGTCACCGCCGCTGCGCGGCCGCGGCTTGGCGCGGTAGTGATGCTCGATCGCCCCCCGGCGCGGCGTCTCGCGCACGAGCTCGAGCAGCCCGAGCTCGTTGAGCTGGCGCACGTGGTAGGAGATCGTCCCGAGGGTGGCGTCGAGGATCTGGCTGAGCTCGACGGGGCTGGCGGCCTGCTCCTCGAGGATGCCGAGGATGCGAACGCGGAGCGGGTGGGACAGCGCCTTGACGTACCGGTTGTCGTCAACGCTGGTGATCGAAGGCATGGCTTCTCCGAAGCGGACGGGAACGTTGCCGCAGACATCATCGCTCAGAAGCGTGAACCGTGCTGCGTTTTTCGCTCTGGAGACCGGCGAAGTGGGCCGGCCTTACGCGGGAAGGTCTACCGGCGTCAATGCGCTGCACTTGCTGAACGACGTCCTTTGGACGGAAGCGGAACGCGACGTGCCGGATTGGTGAGTGGTCGAGAACTTCCGGCTCAGGGCGGCGGGCCCCCTGCGCCGGCGCTGAGCAACGCTCCGCAGCGACGGCAACTAGGATGCCGCGCGTGTCCCGAACGCTCGCAGGCAAGACCCTGTTCATCTCCGGCGCCAGTCGCGGCATCGGCCTGGCGATCGCGGTGCGCGCCGCGGCAGATGGCGCGAACGTCGCCCTCATCGCCAAGACCGCCGAGCCGCATCCCAAGCTCGAGGGAACGGTGTACACCGCCGCCGAGGCGATCGAGGCCGCCGGCGGTCAGGCGCTGCCGATCGTCGGCGACATCCGCGACGACCAGCAGGTCGCCGACGCGGTCGCCGCGACCGTGGAGAAGTTCGGCGGCATCGACGTCGCGGTCAACAACGCGAGCGCGATCAACCTGTCGGGCACCGAGGCCATGGACATGAAGCGCTACGACCTCATGCAGAGCATCAACACCCGCGGGACGTACGTCGTCAGCAAGGCGTGCATCCCGCATCTCAAGCAGTCCGAGAATGGCCACGTGCTCACGCTGTCGCCGCCGATCAGCCTGGACCCGAAGTGGCTCGGCGGCCACATCGGCTACACGCTGGCCAAGTACGGGATGAGCCTCTGCACGCTGGGGATGGCCGAGGAGTTCAAGGGCGACGGGATCGCGTTCAACAGCCTGTGGCCCAAGACGCTCGTCGCCACCGCGGCGGTCCAGAACCTCCTCGGCGGCGACGCCGCCATGGCCAAGTCGCGCAAGCCCGAGATCGTGGCCGACGCCGCCTACGCCATCCTCACGCGCGACAGCCGCGCCTACACCGCCAACCTGGCGCTGGTCGAGGACGTCCTCGCCGAGGAGGGCGTGACGGACCTCAGCGCCTACTCCTACGGCGGCGACGACGCGGAGCTGCAGGCCGACCTCTTCGTGGACTAGACGCGCCCGCGCCGAGTCGCCGCCGCCGCCCGCGGCGGGGAAGGGCGTTCTGTGAACGCGCGCGTTTCGCAGAGACGCGACCCGGGAACGGAATCGGGTGTGCTGTCAGGGGTGGTGGGTTCAGGAGGGTCGCCGGTCCGCGCGCGCGCACGGATCGCCGCGCTGGCGGTCGCGGTCGCCGCGGCGCTCGGCGTGGTCGCCGCCCCGGCACAGGCGATCGGGGTGACCGGCGCCAGCGCCGCCCCGACCGACACGCGGGCCGGCGCCCACAGCGACTTCACCCTGAAGTTCTCGGTCAGCAACCCGAGCGACAACCTGCGCGACCTCACCGTGGACCTGCCCACGGGCCTGCTCGGCAACCCGATGGCGACGACGCGCTGCACCGAGGCGCAGCTCAACCAGGACGCGTGCCCGGCCGACTCGGCCGTCGGCACCACGACGACCACGGCGGCCGTCGGCGGCCTGCTGCCGCTCGACATCTCCGGGACCGTCTACAACGTCCAGCCGCCGGCCGACGCGCCCGCCCGCCTCGGCATCGTCCTGCGGCCGGTCGGCAACGTCCTGATCGGCAACGTGTACATCATCGCCAAGGTCCGGGTACGCGACGAAGCCGACTACGGCCTGCAGACGATCATCAACGACCTCCCGCGCTCGCAGGCCGGCATCCCGATCGAGATCCGGGCGCTGTCGCTGACGCTCAAGGGCGCGCTGCCCAACGGCAACACGTTCATGGTCAACCCGACCACCTGCGTGCCGGCGATGACGAAGATCACCGCGACGTCCTACGCCTCCGGCACGCCGGTCACCGGCACCGCGTCCTTCACGCCGACCGATTGCGCCAACGAGCCGTTCCAGCCGGGGATGGAGCTCGGGTTGGAGTCCAACAGCGTCGACGCGCCCGTGGCGGCGTCGATCGGGACTGACCCAGCCCGCCGACGTCGGCGGCCGGCAGGTCTCCCACTTCAGGCGCGCCGTCGTCCGCACGCCGCCGGGCCTGACGCTGAACCCGTCGCTGGCTCCGACGCTGGCGATCTGCTCCGACGACCAGTTCGGGCCTCAGGGCAACCCCAACGTCCGCTGCCCGCAGGGCTCGATGATCGGGCACGTCGCCTTCGACAACCCGCTGCTGGGCTCGGTGCCCGGCGACGTCTACTTCGGACGGACGGCGAGCGACCCGTACCGGCTGCTCATCATCGGCCAGAAGTCCGGCGTGACGGTGAAGATCAAGGCCAGCGTCCAGCCCGACGAGGCCACCGGGCAGATCACCACGACGTTCGAGAACCTGCCGCAGGTCCCGTTCACGCGGTTCACGCTCACGTTCAACGGCGGCCCCCGCGCGGTCGTCGTCACGCCCCCCGCTTGCGGCACGTACCCCGGCTCGATCACCGCGACGCCGTGGAGCGGCGGCGCACCGCAGACGCCGACCGCCACGATCTCCGTCTCCGACGACGGGACGGGCGGCTGCTCGCCGCACGAGACGCCGTCGATCAGCGGCAAGGTCTCCACGACGCGCGCGCTGGACCACCCGGCGATGGACCTCGACCTCTCGCGCGACGCCGGCTCGCGGCGCCCCAAGCGCCTGGACGTGGCACTGCCCAGCGGCCTGCTCGGCGACATCTACAGCGTCCCGATGTGCCAGACCGTCAAGGCCAACCAGGGCGCCTGCCCGGCCAGCACGCAGATCGGCACCGTCGTGACGACCGTCGGCTCCGGGCCGCTGCCGATCACGTTGCGCGGCAACGTCTATCTCGGCACCGGCACGTCGACCGCGGTCGCGCGGATCTGGCTCGACATCCCGGTCAAGGTCGGCCCGATCGACCTCGGGACGTTCACGCTGCAGAACCCGCTGACGCTGGGCAAGACCGACGGCCGCGTGCACGTCAACGCCTTGCTGCCCGACGCGTTCAAGGGCTTCCCGCTCGCGCTGCGACGGCTGCAGATGTCCATCGACCACAAGGACTTCCTGCTGAACCCGTCCGGCTGCGACGCGCGCACGTTCGATGTGACGATCAACGCCGTCGACGGCACGACCGGCAGCGGGCAGGGGCCCTTCCAGGCCAGCGCCTGCGACCGCCTGAAGTTCCGGCCCGCGATGAGCACGAGCATCGAGGACCCCAAGGTCAAGGCCCAGGGCTCGCGGCCGCCGTTCCGGACCGAGATCACCAAGCCCGCGGGCGATTCCGCGCTGAAGGACGTCACGCTGCTCGCCTCGGCGGGCATGATCCCGAACATCGACGCGCTGGCGGTCGCCATCTGCGACCCGCAGCAGCTCGCCGCCGACGCGTGCCCGGAGTCGTCCCGCATCGGCCGCGCCACCGCGGTGTCGCCGTTGCTGCCCGACAAGCTCACCGGGCCCGTCTACCTCGCCGACACCGGCACGCCCCCGCCCGACGGGGAGGGCGTGGAGCTGCCGTACCTGAGCACGGTGCTGAAGGCGCCCGGCATCTCCCTGCGGCTCGACGGCCAGCTGCGCCTGAGCCCGGAGGCGGGCCGCCTGGAGGCGCACTTCACCGGG
Organism: Baekduia sp.; assembly: GCA_033855515.1. Classification (GTDB taxonomy): domain Bacteria; phylum Actinomycetota; class Thermoleophilia; order Solirubrobacterales; family Solirubrobacteraceae; genus Baekduia. The sequence continues at coordinate 7,975 of JAWVGD010000156.1, read as the reverse complement.
CTCCCCGACGTGCCCCTGAGCGACTTCACCCTCGACTTCGACGGCGCCGGCAAGGGCAAGGCCGGGCCGTTCGTCGCCGCCGCCGACCTGTGCGCGACGGAATTCGCGCCGTCTGACGCGACGCTCGTCAGCCAGGCCGGTCAGCGGTCGGTCCAGCAGCCCGTGCTCGACGCCGCGGCGTGCCGCCAGGGCGCCCTGGTCTCCGCCGACGCGTCGGGTCTCGCGAGCTCCCGGCCCGCGGTGGCCATCACGATCGGCCGGTCGCCGCGCAGCGCCCACGCGCTCCGGCGAGCCACGGTGATCCTGCCCGCCGGCCTGCGGGGCCGTCCGACGCGCGGTGGCGAGGGCATCGTCATCAAGGTCGACGGCAAGCGCCTGGCCCGCAAGCGCTGGACGCTGTCGCGCACGGGCCGGCTGACCGTGCGGGTGCCCGGCAAGGGCGGCGCCCAGAGCATCAAGATCGGCCTGGGGCGCGGCGCGGTCGTGCCGACCGACGGCCTGCGCCGCTCGGCGCGCCGGCGGCAGTCCGACCTCAGCGGCGCCCGGCCCCTGCCCCTGGACCTGGTCGTCTACACGACCGAGCTCAAGGGCAAGCAGGCCGAGACCACGATCGCGTTCAGCGGCCGCCCCTGATCGGCGGGGCGGCCGGGCGCGGACCTCTCAGCTCGCGGGGAGGACGGTCGGCCCGTCGGCGCGTTGTGGCTGCGCCGTGAACCTCCGGTGACGCTGCTGAGACCCGTGCTCAGATGACGCCGACGAGCGCGGCGCACACCCAGTTCGAGGCGCCGGCGCCGCCGTTCCAGAGCGTCGCCGCGAGCCGGTCCTGCTCGGCCTTGGAGGCCTGGTAGGCGTTGGGCGTCGAACCGCCGAGGCCCTTCCAGGTGGCCGGCATCATCTGGTAGTAGCCCGAGGCGCCCGCGCTGTTGGGCGGCAGGTTCTGGCCGCCGGACTCGCACTGGACGACCGCCCACGGGATCGACCACGGGCCGCCGGCGCCGCCGCGCCCTCCGCCGGTCATCGCGCGGGCCGCCTTGGCGCGCTGGGCCAGCAGCCGCGAGAGCGTGCGCTCCGCCCGGCGCCGGTCCGAGCGCGTGGCCCGCAGGGCGGCCAGCCGCGCGGCGTGCGCCTCGGCCAGGGCCGCCCGGCGCTGCTGGGCGGCGGCCTCCATGCCGGCCAGCGCGTCGCGCTCGCGCTGGACCGCGGTGGCGTCGCTCTGCCGCGAGCGTTCCAGCTTGGCCAGGACCACGGTCTCGCGGCCGGCGTCGCGGCGCGCGGAGCGGACGGTGGCCACGATCTGGGTGTCGCTGTGCTCGACGCGCTTGAGGAAGTCCACGCGCTCGAGCAGGTCCGCGAAGCCCTTGGCGTCGAGCACGACCGAGACGATGTCGGGCTTGGTGCTCATGTACCGCTGGCGGAGCAGCCGCTCCAGCAGCGCGCGCGATTGCGCCAGGCGGCGCTGCAGCCGCTCGAGGCGCCGGCGCTCGGCGGCGAGGCGGACCTGCGTGGCCGCCAGCCGCGCCTGGGAGGCGGCGAGGTCGGACTGGGCGGTGGCGAGGCGGCCGTCGATGATCGCGACCTCCCGCGCGCTCGCGCGCTCGAGCCGGGCGAGGTGCGTCGCCGCCGACACCAGCGCCTGTTCCCGCTGCTTGCCCTGGTGGATCGAGTTGCGCAGCGCGCCCTCGCCGGCGCCGCGCGCGTCGCGGGGCGTGGCCGTCCACGCCGCGGCGAGCCCGACCGCGAGCAGGGCGGCGAGCGTGACGGGGCCACGGGGTCCGGGAAGGCGACGGCGAGACATGGGCGGCACGACGCCGGCGCGCAGGCGCCGGCGTGCGTCACCGTAGCGGCGCGAACCCCTGCAACCTGCAGGGGAAGTTGCATCTCGTCAGGCCCGTGACGGGGGTTCGGGGTGGGGCGTGCGAGACCGGTCGCGCAGGGCCGTGAAGGCCGGCCTCAGCGCCTCGAACAGCGCGTCGAAGGTCGGCAGCGCCGCGGCGTAGACGGCGGCCGCCTCGGGATCGGGGTGGTAGACCTCGTCCATCGTGATCAGGTCGGCGGAGCGGTCGATGCTCGCCACGACGCCGAGGGCCTCCATCCCCAGCAGTGCCGCACCGAAGCCCGAGCCCTCATGGCCTTCGGTGAAGCCGACGTCCTGGCCGAGCGCGTCGCAGAGGATCTGGCGCCACAGGTCGCTGCGGGCGAAGCCGCCGGTCGCGCGGATCTCGCGGACCGCGTTGCCGGCGTCGCGCAGCGAGGCGAGCACGAGCGCCAGCTGCTGGCAGACGCCCTCCAGCGCCGCGCGCACGAGGTGCGGGCGGCGGTGCGCGCGGGTCAGGCCGACGTAGGCGCCGCGCGGCAGGGTGCTCCAGTGCGGGGCGCGCTCGCTCAGGAGGTAGGGCAGCATCAGCAGCCCGTCGCTGCCGGGCGGCGCCTGCGCGGCGAGCGCCAGCAGCTCCTTCTCGGCGTGGTCGCCGAGGTCCGGCGCCAGCGCGTCGCCGGCCCACTGCAGCACCATGCCACCGTTGTTGATGGCCCCGCCGACGACCCACCGGCCCGGGGTCAAGGCGTAGCAGAACGCCCGGCCTGCGCGGTCGACGACGGGGCGCTCGACCATCAGGCGCAGCGCGCCCGAGGTGCCGATCGAGCACGCCGCGACGCCCGGGCGCACCGCGCCGACGCCGAGGTTGGCCAAGGGGCCGTCGCCGGCGCCGACGACCAGTGGGACTGACGTGGCGCCCCCGCCCGCGCCGATCGCCGCCGCGCCCTCGGCCGTGAGCGACATGATGTGCTTGGTGTCGACGAGCCGGGGCAGCTGGTCGGCGGCGATCCCGGCGACGTCGAGCGCTTCTGCGTCCCAGTCGAGCGTCTCGAGGTTCATCAGCCCGGTGCCCGAGGCGACCGAGTGGTCGGTGACGCACTCGCCGGTCAGCCGCGCGACGACGAGCTCCTTGATCCCGCACCAACGGCGGGCGCGTGCGAACGTGTCGGGGTCCTCCTCGCGAAACCACACCAACTTGGTCAGCGGCGACATCGGATGCAGGGGCGTCCCGGTCCTGGCGTGCAGGTGCGGGCGCTCCGCGCGCAGCCGCCCGGCCTGCGGCGCGGCGCGCTGGTCGGCCCACGTCAGCAGCGGGGTGATCGGCCGGTCATGGGCATCGAGCGCCACGAGCGAGTGCATGGCGGTGCTGCAGGACAGCCCCGCGACCTCCACGCCTGCCGCCCGTGCCGCCGCCAGGGCGCCGCGCGTCGCGGCGAGCACCGCGTCGACGACGACGTCGGGCTCCTGGACCGCCCAGCCGGGCTGGGGCTCCAGCAGCCGGTAGGCGACCTCGGTGTGGCCGACCTCGTCGGAGTGGGCGTCGAAGGCCCCGGCCTTCGCGCTCGTCGTGCCGATGTCGATGCCCACGACGCTGGTCATACGATCACGTACAGGATCATCACACCTGCCATGGCGACGACGGAGATCAGCGTGCCCTACCCCCGCCCGCGTCGCGGTGAACCCGGCCCTTGCGAGGCGCGTCAGGGGACGTGCGACGCGCGTGAAGGCGCTGGTGCAGGCGGGTAGCGCGGGGTCGATGCATCGGGGACCCAACACCGCACTCATCGTCGTCGACGTCCTCAACGCCTACGAGCACGACGACGCCGACAAGCTCGTCGCCTCGGTCGACCAGGCGCTCCGCGCGATGAAGCAGCTGCTCCAAGACGCGCGCGAACGCCGAATCCTGCGGATCTACGTCAACGACAACTTCGACGACTGGACGCTGGACCGGGGCAAGCTCCTGGAGCGCGCGACGTCCGGACCGCACGCGCGGCTGGTCGAGCCGCTGGCGCCCGACGACGACGTCGCCGTCGTCCTCAAGGGTCGCCACTCGATCTTCTGGGAGACGCCGTTGTCCTACATGCTGCATCAGGCCGACGTCGGCCACATCGTCCTGTGCGGGCAGGTGACCGAGCAGTGCATCCTCTACTCCGCGCTCGATGCCCACGTCCGCCACTTCGACGTCACGATCGCCCGCGACGCCTGCGCGTCCATCCACGAGGACCTGGCCGCCGCGGCGCTGGAGATGATGGAGCGCAACATGGGCGCCCGCGTGGTGGACGCCGCCGACGCGCTGGACGTCCCGGCGCCTGCGGCGCCGCGTGGCGGCTAGCGTGTGGGCATGCGCTCTCCCACGCCCACTTGGCCCGTCGCGGCCGGCTCGCTGGCGCTCGGCTTCGCCGTCGCCCAGGCCACGGGCGTGCGCCCGCTCGGCGGCATCGTGCTCGCGGTCGGCTGCGGCTGGTGCGCCCTGCGGTGGCGCGAGCGGGCCGGCACCGGCCGCGCGGCAGGGCTGGTGGGGCTCTACCTCGCGGCCTTCGCCGGGTCCCACGTGCTGGCGCACAGCATCGGGGCCTGGCCGTCCGTGGCCGTCGTCAGCGCCGTCGTCGCTGCCGGCACCTACGCAGTCGCTGACACCGCTCCGGGACGCGGCATCGTCAACGCCTGAGGCTCTACCGCGACCGAAGCGCCCGAGCGCCCGCAGCAATCCCCTGCGGTCGCGGCGGAACGGTCAGTCGGCCGGCGTGGACGAGCGTCACCTGACGATGGAGCTCTTCCAGCTCACGAGCCAGGATCGCCTGGATCTGGGTGGCGTGCGACTGCATGGGCGAAACCTCGCATCTGCCCAGGCACGGGACGACGGGGCTGGCCCCCGGCGGGAGGTACGGCCCGCCACACCCCGGGTGGGCGGGTGGCTCACGGTGACACGGCCCTCACCCGGCGCTGGAGGCGGCCCAGATGTTGATGCCGGCGTCGATCGCATGGCGGTCGATGGTCGCCAGCTCGTCGTCGGTGAAGTCCAGGTTGTCGAGCGCCGCGAGGTTCTCCTCGAGCTGCGTGACGCTGGAGGCGCCCACCAGCGCGGAGGTCACCCGCGGGTCGCGGAGAGTCCAGGCGATCGCCATCTGCGCCAGCGACTGCCCGCGCTCGCGCGCCAGGTCGTTGAGCGCCGTGATGTGGGCGAGCGCCTCGGGGGTGAGCATGTCCTGCTTGAGGAAGTGATCCTGGGCGGCGCGCGAGCCGGCCGGGATCGAGCCGCCGAGGTACTTGTCGGTGAGCATGCCCTGGGCCAGCGGCGAGAACGCGATGCAGCCGAGCCCCTCGCGCTCGAGGACGTCGAGCAGGTCCTCCTCGATCCAGCGGTTCAGCAGCGAGTAGGACGGCTGGTGGATGACGATCGGCGTCCCGAGGTCGCGCAGGATCTGGACCGCCTGCTCGGTCCGGTGGCCGCTGTAGGACGAGATCCCCACGTAGAGCGCCTTGCCCTGACGGACGGCGGTGTCCAGCGCGCCCATCGTCTCGTGCAGCGGGGTGTCGGGATCGAAGCGGTGCGAGTAGAAGATGTCGACGTAGTCGAGGCCCATGCGCTGCAGGCTCTGGTCGAGGCTCGACAGCAGGTACTTGCGCGAGCCCCACTCGCCGTAGGGTCCGGGCCACATGTCGTAGCCGGCCTTGGTCGAGATGACGAGCTCGTCGCGGTAGGGCGCGAGCTCGGTGGCGAGCAGGCGGCCGAAGTTCTCCTCCGCGCTGCCGGGCGGGGGGCCGTAGTTGTTGGCCAGGTCGAAATGCGTGACGCCGAGGTCGAACGCGCGGCGGACGATCGCGCGCTGGTCGTCCAGCGGCTTGTCGTGGCCGAAGTTGTGCCACAGCCCGAGCGAGATCGCGGGCAGCTTCAGCCCGCTGCGGCCGCTGCGGCGGTAGGGCATGGTGTCGTAGCGGTCCTCGGCAGGCACGTAGGGCATGCCCATACCTTGCCGCAAAGCGGCAAGCCTCAACCGTCGGGGGTCGCGTACGGCGCCAAGGCGGTCCGGAGGACGTCCGGCCAGGGCGCCTTCTTGTAGGTCTTGGCGTCGACGCAGACGTGGCGCAGGAACCCGGTCGCGATCGCCTCCGCGCCGCGGGTGACCGTGAACCGGCTGGTGAGCGACGAGGTCGTCGGGGCGGCGAAGGCGACCGCGATCTCCAGCTCGTCGTCGTAGCGGGCGGGGGCCAGGTAGCGGACGTTGGACTCGGCGACGACGAAGTCGACGCCGTGGCGGCTGATGAGCTCGGCGTAGCTCGCGCCGGTGGCGGCGCGCAGCGCGTCGGTGTGGGCCAGGTCGAACCAGGTCAGGTAGTGGGCGTTGAAGACGTGGCCCTGCATGTCGCACTCGACGTAGCGGACGCGGAGCCTGGTGGTCAGCGGGGGCGTGGGCATCGGCGGTTCGCGATCATAGGCGCCGTGCGCCTGCTCTTCGTCTGCATGGGGAACATCTGCCGCTCGCCGACCGCGGAGGCCGTCATGCGCGACCTGCTGCGCCGCGAGGGCCTCGACGGGGTCGTCGAGATCGACAGCGCCGGCACCGGCGGCTGGCACGTCGGCGACCCGCCCGACCGGCGCTCGACCGCGGCCGCGAAGGCGCGCGGGATCGTGATGGCGGGCGCGGCGCGGCAGGTGACGGCCGCCGACTTCGACACCTATGACCTGCTCCTGGCCGCCGACGCGCAGAACGTCGCGGCGCTGCGGGCGGCGGCGCCGGACGCCGAGGCGGCCGAGAAGGTCGTGCTCCTACGGTCCTTCGATCGCGCGTCGGTGGCGGCGGGCGACCTCGACGTGCCCGATCCCTACTACGGCGGGGCCCGCGGCTTCGAGGACGTGCTGGACCTCGTCGAGGCGGCCTGCCGCGGGTTGTTGGAGGACTTGCGAGCGGACGGCCGGGTGTGAGGGCGGCGCTGGCCGCAGCGCTCGGCGAGGCGGTCGCGGACCTGCGCCCCGTGGCCGGCGGGAGCCTGAACGCGGCGTTCGCGGCGACGCTCGCCGGTGGGGCGCGCGTGTTCGTCAAGACGTCGCCCGATGCCGCGCCCGGCGTGTACGCCGCCGAGGCCGCCGGCCTGCGCTGGCTCGGCGACGCCGGGGCGCTCCCGGTGCCCGGCGTGCTGGCGGTCGGCGACGCGTTCCTGGCGCTGGAGTGGGTGGAGGGCGGCGGCGCGCCGGACCACGAGGCCTTCGGTCACGGGCTGGCGCGGCTGCACCGCGCGGGCGCCGGTGGGCCGGGGGCGCTGCCGCCGCAGACCAGCGACCCCGATCACCTGCTGCTCGGGCCGCTGGCGCTGCCCAACGCGCCGGCGGCGTCCTGGCCGGCGTTCTATGCCGCCAACCGCCTGCTGCCGCTCGCGCGCATGGCGGCCGACCGCGGCGCGCTGGACGCGGGCGGGGTCCGGGCCGTCGAGCGGGTCGCGTCGCGCATCGAGGCGCTGGCCGGGCCGGAGGAGCCCACCGCCCGCCTGCACGGCGACCTGTGGTCGGGCAACGTCCACGCGGGTGCCGACGGCCGCACGTGGCTGCTCGACCCTGCCGCCCACGGCGGCCACCGCGAGGTGGACCTCGCCATGCTGACGCTCTTCGGCGGCGGCCCACCCGCGGCGTTCTTCTCCGCCTACGACGAGATCTGGCCTCGTGCCGCCGGAGCCGAGGACCGCGCCGGCCTCTGGCAGCTGTTCCCGCTGCTGGTGCACGCGGTCCTCTTCGGCGGGTCCTACGGGGACGCGGCGCGCCGGGCCGCCCAGCGCTACGCCGGCTGACCCCCGCTTGACGGCGGCATGCTCGGGTACGGTGCCGCGGATGGGGAACATCACGGGTGAGCGGAGCGTCGAGATCGATGCGCCGGTGCAGCGGTGCTTCGACATCGCGGCCGACATCGAGGGCTCGAAGGCGTGGCAGGGATCGCTGCGGGACGTCGAGGTGCTCGAGCGTGACGCCGACGGACGCGCGGCGCTGGTCGACACGGTCAACGACGCCAAGGTCAAGACGGTCAAGGCGAAGCTGAGCTTCTCCTACGACGCCCCCGGCTCGATCCGCTGGACGCAGCAGAACGGCGACGTGAAGTCGCTGCGCGGCGAGTGGGTGCTCGAGGATCTCGGCGGCGATCGCACCCGCGCGACCTACCGCCTCGAGGTCGA
>JAWVGD010000155.1:0-6987 GCA_033855515.1 Baekduia sp. | reverse complement strand
CTGGGCCAGCGTTCCCCTAGTCCCGCTTCCCGCGCCCCCAGAGGAACTTGAACAGCTTGCTCAGGCGCGCCGTCATCTTCGCGCTGTAGGGGTACATGTGCGGGTCCTTCTTCGTCGCGAAGCGCGTGACGAGGATGGCCTGCTGCTGGCAGTACTTGCGGATGCCGCCGGCGCCATGGCGGGAGCCGAGGCCCGAGGCCTTCGCCCCGCCCATCGGCAGCTCCAGCGCGGTGTAGTTGACGATCGCGTCGTTGACGCAGACCGCGCCCGACTCGACCCGACGGGCAACCGCCTCGGCGTGCTTGATGTCCTTGCCGAACACCGATGCGCCCAGGCCGTAGGGCGAGTCGTTGGCCATGCGGATGGCCTCCTCCTCGTCGGCGACCTTCATGATCGGAAGCGTGGGCCCGAACGTCTCCTCGGTCATCGCCAACATGGTGTGGTCGACGTCCACCAGGACCGTCGGCTCGAACCAGTAGCCGCCGTGGTGGTGGCCACGCGAGCCGCCGACGACGACCTTGGCCCCCTTGGCCTTGGCGTCCTCGACATGCCGCTCGACGACGTCGACCTGCGGCGGGAAGGTCATCGACCCGACGTCGAAGGCACCCGCGGGCCCGTCGCCCTGGCGCAGGGCCCTGGCCTTCTCGGTGACCTTGGCGACGAACTCGTCGTACACCGGCGCCTCGACGTAGACGCGCTCGATCGAGATGCAGGTCTGGCCGCCGTTGAACATGCCGTAGTACAGCGCGGTGTTGGCGGCGCGGTCGACGTCGGCGTCGGCCAGGACGATCAGCGGGTCCTTGCCCCCGAGCTCCAGCGACACGGGCGTCAGCGTGTCGGCGGCGGTCTTCATGACCTTCTTGCCGGTCGCCGTCGAGCCGGTGAACATGATCATGTCGACCTCGTCGACCAGCGCGGCGCCCGTGGCGCCGAGGCCGGTGGCGACTTGGAAGACGCCGTCCGGGATGCCGCACTCCTTCAGGCCCTCGGCGAGCTTGAGCGACGTCAGCGGCGTGATCTCGGACGGCTTGAGGATCACGCTGTTGCCGGCGGCCAGCGCCGGGATGCAGTCGCCGAACGAGTTCGTCAGCGGGTAGTTCCACGGGCCGATGACGCCGACGAGCCCGAGCGGGCGGTAGCGCAGAAGCAGCTTCTTGCCCTTGACCAGCACGGCCGAGGACTTGACCTTCTCGTCGGCCAGGTACTTCTCGGCGTTGGTCGCCCAGAAGCCGAACGCGGCGGCGCCGTAGGAGATCTCGGCGATCAGGGCGTCCTCGTAGGTCTTGCCGGTCTCTGACCGGATGACCGCGATGATCTCGTCCTGGTGGTCGATGACCCACTTCTGCATGCGGGTCAGGATGCGGGCGCGCCCCTCGAAGCCGAGCGCCTCCCAGGCGGGCTGGACGTCGCGGCCGCGGCGGGCCATCGCGGCGATCGCCTCGGGTCCGAGGTCGGGGCAGTGGGCGATGACCTCCCCCGTCGCCGGGTTCTCGACCGCGAACTCCTTCGCGGGGGTCTTCTGCGGGACGGCGGCGTCCTGCACCTGCTCCTCGATACCTGCCATCGGGCCTTCTCCGGTCGGTCGCTGACGGTGTGTCAACTCTACCGGTGGATGGTCCACGTGCAGGACGGTGTCACCTCGGTCGCGCCACAATCGTTGCTGGTAGGTCACCCATGCGCCGCAATCTCCTCTTCTTCCTGACCGGAGCGCTTCTCGCGCTCGCGGCGGTCCTCGTCCTGCGCGCCGGCACAGACGGCTCGCCCGCCCAGCCCGCCGCGGCGACCGTGCAGACGGTGGGCGACCGCGCGGTGCGCTCGGTGCGCGTGATCCCGCGGACGCCGACGCGCCACCGCCGCAAGCGCGCAAGCGCGTCCGGCGGGGCGGCGCGGGCGACGACCCCTGCCGCGCCGGCCCAGCGCGCGACCGGCCCGGCCCCGACCCCGGCGACCCGGGCCCGGGCGACGCCGGCGCAGCCCGCGACGACCCCGGCGCCGGCGCTCCCGACCGAGACGGTGCCCGGCGACGGCAGCGGCGGCGCCCAGACGACGCCCGCGCCCACCCCCGCGCCGAGCGACCAGACGGCGACCACGGGCGGCAACGGTGGCGGTGCTGTCACCATCCCGAACCAGGCCACGCCCGACGCGTCGGTCGGCCGGCCCTAGGGGGCGGCCGCCGGACCCTGCCACATCCTCCATATTCCGCGCCTCCGCGCCGAGAAGTGGTGTAGTCCACTTTCCCTTGCTGGTCTATACCAGTGGTGGTACGTTCCCCTCGCACGTACCACGCGAGGCCCCGGATCGGGGTTCCTGCGCGCCACCGCCGAGGAGGAGAGAGATGTTCCCCAAGTTCAAGCCACGGGCGACCGCCGGTGTGCTGCTGGCCGGGTCGCTCGCCGTCGCTGCCGCCGGATGCGGCTCCAGCAACGACAAGTCGTCGTCGGACACGACCACCAAGGCCGCGTCCTCCGGCGGAGGCGGCGCGAAGATCGCGCTGCTGCTGCCCGAGAACAAGACCGCGCGGTACGAGAACCAGGACAAGCCCTTCTTCACCGCCCGGGTCAAGGAGCTCTGCCCGACGTGCGAGGTCATCTACGAGAACGCCACCCAGGACGCTGCCAAGCAGCAGCAGCAGGCTGAGGCCGCGATCACCCGCGGTGCCAAGGTCCTGGTCCTCGACGCGGTCGACGTCGCGTCGGCCGGCTCGATCGTCAACCGTGCCAAGCAGGCGAAGATCCCCGTCCTCAGCTACGGTCGCCTCGTCTCCAACGCCCCGCTGGACTACTACGTCTCGATCGATCCGTTCAAGGTCGGCCAGCAGCAGGCCCAGGAGCAGCTGAAGGCCCTCAAGGCCGCCGGCAAGTCCAACCCGCGCATCGTGATGATCAACGGCTCCCCGACCGACTCCAACTCAGCCCCCTACAAGAAGGGCGCCGAGCAGGTCTACAAGGCGGCCGGGGCGAAGATCGTCAAGTCCTATGACACGCCGGACTGGTCGCCCGACAAGGCCCAGCAGGAGATGGAGCAGACCATCACGGCGCAGGGCAAGAACGGCTTCGACGCCGTCTACGTCGCCAACGACGGCATGGCCGGCGGCGCGATCGCGGCGATGAAGTCGGCCGGCATGACCCCGTCGAAGTACTTCGTCACCGGCCAGGACGCCGAGGCGACGGGCGTGCAGCGCATCCTCGCGGGCGACCAGCTCGAGACGGTCTACCAGCCGCTGAAGATCATCGCCAGCAAGTCGGCCGAGATCGCCGTGCCGCTGGCGCAGGGCAAGCCCGTCCCGGCCGGGATCACGACGAGCAAGACCGACAACGGCGCGGGCCAGGTGCCGTCCGTGCTGGTCCCGACCCTGTCGGTCGACAAGAGCAACGTCAACGACACCGTCATCAAGGACGGCTTCCTGAAGGCCGCCGACATCTGCACGGGCCAGTACGCCAAGGCCTGCACGAGCGCCGGCATCCAGTGAGCCCGCGCGACGGGCAGCCCGCCGACAGTTCGCGCCGGCGGTCCTCCGCCGGCGCGGAGCTGCCGCGCAAGCTGTCCGTCCGCAGCCCGAAGGGCGAGCAGCTCCGCTCGATCCTGGAGGACCTGATCGACGCGCTCAAGCCGGGAGATCCCCTCCCGTCCGAGCGTGAGCTGGCCGAGCGCTACGACGTGGCGCGCATGACCGTGCGCGCCGAGATCACGCGCCTGGCCGGCGAAGGCCTGGTCGAGCGCGTCCAGGGCCGCGGCACGTTCGTGGCCGAGGCGCGCGTCGCCCAGGCGGCGGCGCTCAGCTCCTTCACCGAGGACATGCGGGCTCGCGGCTTGACCGCGGGCTCGCGCGTCCTCGGGCAGGGCACGATGCCCGCCGACGACCTGATCTCCCGCCGGCTCGAGGTCGACCTCGGCACCCCGGTCGTCCGCGTGCGCCGCGTGCGCACCGCCGACGGCGAGCCGATGGCCCTCGAGGAGGCATACCTCCCCGCCGCGCGCTTCGCGAGCCTCGCGGAGGACGACCTCGAGGACGTCTCACTGTTCGAAGTGCTCGAGAGCCGCTTCGGCGCCCGCTTCCCGATCGCCGACCAGCGCGTCGTCGCCGTCGAGATCGTCGGCGAGGACGCCAACCTCCTGCGCGTCGCCCCCGGCCGCGCGGGCTTGAAGTTCCACACCATCTTGATTGACGACGACGAGCGCCCGCTCGCCTACGCCTGGTCGCTGTTTCGCGGCGACCGCTATGAGATCCGCCTGCGCCAGGAGCGACGACCGTGACACCGACGACTGGGGCCGGGTCCCAGATGACCACCGAGATGGCCGAGCAGCCGCGGGTCCTCGCGGACCTCGCCGCACGCCGGACCGAGCTCGCGGCCCACGTCCGCGAGGCGCTTCCGGACGCCCCCGCCGGGATCGTGCTCGTCGCGCGCGGCTCCTCCGACAACGCCGCCATCTTCGGCCGCTACGTGCTCGAGCTGGCGACGCGCCGCCCGGTCGCCCTGGCCGCGCCCTCGCTCGTGACGCGGTACGGCGTGAAGGGCACGCTCGACGGTTGGCTGGCCGTCGGCGTCAGCCAATCGGGCCGCACGCCGGAGATCGTCTCCGTGCTGGAGGCCTTCGGCGCGGCCGGTGCCCGCACGGTGGCGATCACCAACGACCGCGACAGCGCGCTGGCCGCCACGGCCGACGCGACGGTCGACACCGCCGCCGGGACCGAGCAGGCCGTGCCGGCGACCAAGACGGTGACCGCGCAGTTCGCGGCGTTCGCGGTCCTGGCCGAGGCCATCGCCGCCGACGGCGTGCAGTTGCCGTGGGACGGCGCCGCGTGGGAGGCGCTGCCGGGCGCGATCGGCGACCTGCTGGCCGACGACGCGCCGGCGCGGGCCGCCGCCGACGTGATCGGCGACGCCCAGGGCCTCGTGGCGATCGCCCGCGGGCTCCTGCTCGGCGCGGCGCTGGAGGCGGCGCTCAAGTTGAAGGAGATGACCGGGATCCTGGCCGAGGGTGCCTCGGCCGCGGACTTCCTGCACGGCCCGATCGCGGTCGTCCGCCGCGAGCTGCCGGTGCTGACGCTGTCGGCCGGCGGCCCCGCCGCGAGCGACGTGATCGAGTTCGCCGACGCGGCCCGCGAGCGTGGCGGCCGCGTGCTGTCGATCGCCCCGGACGCCGGGGCCGACCTGTCGCTGCCGGCGGTCCTGCCCGAGGGCCTCGCGGCGATCGGAGCCATCGTCCGCGCCCAGCAGCTGGCCCGCGAGGTGTCGCTGCTGCGCGGGATCGACCCGGACGCGCCGTTCGGGCTGTCGAAGGTCACCGAGACGCACTGAGGGGGCGGGGGCGCCGTCCGCCTCCGGCGCCGCTACGCCGCAGCCGCAGCCCCGGCGAACCGCTCCGCGCCGGCCACGATCGTCCGCACCACGTGCAGCTCGTCGTCGAGCACCGTGATGTCGGCCGTGGCGCCGGGGCGCAGGACGCCGAGGTCCGGGCGGCCCAGCAGCCGTGCCGGAGCGGCGGTGGCGGCATGGACCGCGTCGGCCAGCGACGCGCCGCAGCCGTGCAGGTTGCGCACCGCGGCGTCCATCGTCAGCACGCTGCCGGCGAGCAGCCCGTCGGCGAGCTCCGCGCGGCCGTCGCGCACCTCGACCTGGCGGCGTCCGAGGCGGTAGCTGCCGTTGCCCTGACCGGCGGCCTCCATCGCGTCGGTCACGAGGGCGAAGCGGCCGCGGGCGGCCAGGAACGCGGCGTAGGCCGCCTCCGGCGCCAGGTGGACGTGGTCGACGATCGCCTGGACCGTGACGCCGGGGCGCACCAGCGCCGCGCCGCCGAGCCCCGGGTCGCGCGGCGCCCAGCGGCGGTGCGCGTTGTAGAGGTGGGTGATCGCGCGGGCGCCGCGGTCGAACGCGGCGTTGGCGATCGCCACGTCAGCGTCGGAGTGGCCGCAGGAGACGGCGATCCCCCGCGCGGTCAGCGCGCTCACGAGCTCCAGCGCGCCCGGCAGCTCGGGGGCGAGCGTCACCGTCCGCACGTTGCCGGCGTCGCAGAGGGCCAGCGCCTCCTCGATGTCGGGTAGGCGCAGCTGCTCGGGGTCGTGGGCGCCCGGCCACCGCGGCGACAGGTACGGGCCCTCGAGGTGGACGCCGAGCACGCGGGCGCCGTGGGCCGACCCGGCCGCCTCGGCGCGGCCCGCGGTCTCCAGCGCGGCGGCGTAGTCGCCCATCGGCGACGTGATGAACGTCGGCTGGTAGCCGGTGACGCCGGTGCTCGCCAGCGCGGCGCTGGCGCGGGCGTAGCCCTCCTCGTCGGTCGACAGGAAGTCGACGCCGACCAGGCCGTTGATGTGGAGGTCCAGGAAGCCCGGGACCGCCGTCCCGGTGCCGCGCCCGCCGTCGTGGAGGGCGCCGACGGCGCGCACCACGCCGTCCTCGACGAGGACGTCGCCGGGGACGAGCTCACCGTCGACGAGGGCGGAGCACACCCCGAGCGCGACGGGGCCGGAAGGACGGTTCGACGTGCCGAGCATGGTGGTCTAGACCACCATACTCTCCGGCGGGGCGCGCCGGGAAGACCGGGCCGCGATCGGCGGCCCGGTCGGGCGTCGCTACTCGGTGATCGTCAGCGACTCGATCTTGACGTCGTCGGTGGGCTTGTCGCGCGCGTCGGTCGGCTTGCCCTCGATCTTGTCGACGACGTCCATGCCCTCGGTGATCTGGCCGAAGACCGTGTGCTTGCCGTCGAGCCAAGGCGCCGCCTCGGTCGTGACGAGGAAGAACTGCGAGCCGTTGGTGTTCGGGCCGGCGTTGGCCATCGCCAGGGCGCCGCGGACGATCTTGTGGTCGTTGAACTCGTCCTCGAACGTGTAGCCGGGGCCGCCGGTGCCGGTGCCCTGGGGGCAGCCGCCCTGGATCATGAAGTCGCGGATCACGCGGTGGAAGATCAGGCCGTCGTAGAAGCCGTCGCCGGCGAGCTTCTTGAAGTTCGCGACGGTCTTCGGGGCGTCCTCGTCGAAGAGCTCGA
>JAWVGD010000154.1:0-9500 GCA_033855515.1 Baekduia sp. | reverse complement strand
TCGTCGAGGAGGCCGACGGCGAGGTGCCGTGGCTCATCGTCGAGTGCGGGCCGCCCGACGACGACGCCCCGCCGCTGCAGGGCGCGCCGCGGGTGCTGCTGTGCGCCGAGGGGGCGCTGCAGGCCCTCGACCAGGGCGGCGCGGCCGCCGGCTTCCACGCGCTCTCCCCCATCGGCATCGTCGAGCTGACCCGCACGGAGGCGACCGCCGACGTCGCGGCCGACCGGGCGGAGCGGTTCTTCGCCGCGCTGGGCGCGCGCACGGCCTGGGTCGCCGACGCGCCCGGCCTCGTCCTCGGGCGGATCCTGGCCCAGGTCGTCAACGAGTGCGCGTTCGCGGTCGGCGAGGGCGTCGGCAGCCCCGAGGACATCGACGCCGGGATGAAGCTCGGGATGAACTACCCCGAGGGCCCGCTGGCCTGGGCCGACGAGATCGGCCTCGACCACATCGTGATGATCCTCGACGGCCTGCGCGAGGAGTACGGCGAGGAGCGCTACCGCACCGCGCCGATGCTGCGCCGGATCACGACGTTCCACGAGCACGAGCACTTCGAGCACGACCACGGCGAGCCGTGAGCCACAGGAGCAACTGACCCATGAACGCCTTCGCCGCTGCGCTCACCCTCTTCTGGCTGCTGCTCGCCGCGCTGTTCCTGCTGCAGGCCAAGCGGCTGGAGCAGGACCCGTCCAAGGCCGTCGACGGGACGCCGCCGTCACGCTGGCGGATCCTCGGCTTCGTGATGCTGGGAATCGCGTCGATCAACCTCGTCGCGCTGCTGCTGGGCTGAGCGCCGCTCCCACCACTGGTGGGCGCCGACCGACAGGTACATCACGACCACGATGGCCAGCGCCCGCAGCGCGGCGTCGCTGATCGCGAAGCCGTCGACGGCCGAGAGCACGAGGCCGGCGAGGACGCCGGTGACGAGCGCATGCAGGGCGAAGCGCCGGGTGCGGATGGCGGGCACGCGCGGCACGGTAGTGATCTCACGTCCGGGCGCCGCGTAGCGTTCTGGTCGTGGTGATCCCGTTCCAGCGCTTCCTCGACGAGCACCGCGACACCGTCTTCCGGTTCCTGGTGGCGTCGGTCGGGCGCGACGCCGCCGACGACTGCTTCCAGGAGACGTTCCTGTCGGCGATGAAGGCCTACCCGCGGCTGCGGGCCGGCTCGAACCACCGGGCGTGGGTGCTGACGATCGCCCACCGCAAGGCGCTGGACCACCACCGGGCCCGCGTGCGCCACGCGATCCCGGTGCAGGACGTCCCCGAGGTCGCCGTCTACGACGCGCCGCCGCGTGAAGACGAGGCGTGGGCGCGTGTGCGCGATCTGCCGCCCAAGCAGCGCGCCGCCGTGCTGCTGCGCTACGCCGGCGACCTCAGCCACGCCGAGGTCGCCGCCGCGCTGGGCTGCTCGGAGGAGGCGGCCCGGCGCTCGGCGCATGAGGGCCTCAAGAAGCTGCGACTCGAGATGGAGACGACCGCATGACCCCGCTGGTCCCGCCGCAGATCGACCCCGCCGACGCCCTGGCCGCCGCCGCGCGCTTCGCCGCGACCGCCGAGCCCGACGTGGCCTATGCCGTCGTCGACTCGCCCGTCGGCGCGCTGGTGGCCGCCGCCACGCAGCGGGGCCTGGTCCGCCTCGCCTACGAGGACTTCAACGGCGGGCTCGACGCCGTGCTGACGAGCATCGCCGGCAAGCTCAGCCCCCGGATCCTGGAGAGCCCGGCCCGCCTCGACGGCGTGCGCCGCGAGTTGGACGAGTACTTCTCCGGCCACCGCGAGGCGTTCGATCTCCCGATCGACTGGTCGCTCTACAGCGCCTTCGGGGAACGCGTGCTGCGGGCGACCGCCGCGATTCCGTTCGGGCACACCGCCACCTACGGGCAGGTGGCCGCCGAGGCGGGCAACGCCAAGGCCTCGCGGGCGGCGGGCCGGGCGCTGGGCGCCAACCCGATCCCGATCGTCGTCCCGTGCCATCGCGTGATCGGGACGAGCGGCAAGCTCACCGGCTACACCGGCGGCATGCACCGCAAGGAGGCGTTGCTGCGCCTGGAAGGGATCGCCTTCTAGGAGCGCGGGTCCCTGATCCGCCGCGGGTTTCGCCCCCTGGGCGAACACCCGCAAGGGAACCTGGCCCTCTGGGCCAGTGTTCCCCTAGGAGCGGTGCGAGGACGACGAGGTCGTCGAGGAGGCGGCGGGGGCCTCGGGCTTGGGGGCGGCCGCGGCGAGCGGCGTGACCTTCGGGTACTGGAACGTGTGGGAGGGCGGCATGTCTATCTCCTTCTACGCACGGGCTGCCACGGAGTTGCGCCGGCCATGCGTTAAGCAATGTGTTCGGCATGTGAACGCCAGAACCTTCGCCCCGATGTCCGCGTTTCAGTTGTTGGTGGCCTGCAGAAGGCAGCCGATGGTGGCCGAGGAGGTCCCGCTGGTCCCGTCGGCGTAGCCGAACTCGCCCAGGAACGGCCACCCGGGCTTCGTGCACTTGGTGGGCGCCTCGATGAACGGGACGCCCTTGCGGCCGGTGCCGCCCACGGTCACCTGGAAGCTCGTGATCGCCGCGTCGTTGTCCCCGACGGTCTGGATGCGTTGGACCGGCACGTCGAGCACCCAGCCGAACCTGCCCGAGGTCTTCTTCAGCGTGCCGGTCAGCGGGATGACGACCGTCTGCAGCGCGCGGGCGTAGATGAGGATCTTGCGGTTGGTCCGGGTCCCCGGGCCGTTGAAGACCGTGACGTCGGCGGGGAACGTGGCGTTGAGCGCGGCGGCGACCGCCTTGCCCGTCCCGAGCTTGGAGCTCTGCGGGCAGCCGGTCGTGCCCTGCGCCTCGAGGATCGCCATCGTGCAGGTGCCGAACGCCTCCGGATGGACCTTGGCGCCGCTGGTGAACGAGAACCTCATGTGGTTGACGGGCTCGGGCACCGTGCCGTCGGTCGTCCCGAGCTCCGCGCCGATCGTGAGGTTGACGATCCACGGCTTGCCCCCGGACTGCTGGCGCACCAGCTCGGCGCCGATCTGCAGGCGCTGGGTGTGGTCGGCCAGGGCGGCCGGCGCGGCGACGGCGGCCAGAGCGGCGCTCGAGACGACGGCGGCCGCCATGCGGCGGAGGGAGACGGGCATCGATGGTCCTTGGACGGTGGGGACAGAGATCACGGCGACGCGGGGATCGTCGCCGACGGGGCGGTCGACGACGGATCGGGCGGGACCGGCGGGTCCGGCGGCGCGGCGGGCATGGCGTTGCCCGCCAGGACTTCGGCGGTCAGGCTCACCAGACGCGTCCGGACCGGGAAGGCGCGGCGGGCGCAGCCGTCGGCGGCCGTCGGGTCGGTGCACGCCTGCACGAGGCCGAACGTGCTGCGCTGCGGCGTCGCGGGCGAGTCGGCGATGCGCAGGATCCCGAGGCGCACGCGGCCGTCGGCGGTCACCGACGGGCTGACCGAGAACCGCCCGGTGAACGCGACCGGCAGCGGCGGGTCGGCGCCGGTCGTCGTGGCCAGCGCGGTGTCGGGGGTCAACGTTCCACCGGCGCACGGGACCGCGCGCGTCCGGATCCGCGTGCGGAGGCTGATGGTCCCGCTGACCTCGCCCGAGAACGGGTTGACCGTTCCGAAGCGGGCGCCCGCCGCGGTCAGCGCCATCCCCGTCGCCGAGAGCGACTGCAGCGTCGTGCAGCTCGAGCCCTCCGGGATGGCGATCGGGAAGCCCGACCCGGTCATCGAGATGCCACCGCCGATGCGCGTCTCCACCGTGCCCAGCGTCGCGTAGCCGGTCGTGTCGGCCGAGTAGTCCCACTCGTAGGTCAGCGCGCCGTCGAGGTTCGTGGTGGCGGGGTCGGTGGCCGGCGCGGTGCCGGCCAGCGGCCACGCCGTCGCGCTCGCATCCCACGCCAGGGCGACGACGTCGTCGCCCGGGCCGCCCTCGGAGGTCTTCCGCAACCGCAGCGTGAACGGCAGCATCGTACCGGCCGCCTGAGCGCGATGGATGAAGCTCGAGTTGAGGGTGAGGGTTGGCTTCTGGAGCGCTTGGGCGCGCAGCTTCTTGCCCGGTGGCGTACCGGCCTGCGCGGGCAGCACGACGGTGCCGCCGACGACCAGGGTCGTCACGGCCAGCAGGGCCGGCAGCCGCCGGCAGAAGGCTCTCGTCGCGGGCACCTCAGCGCATCCATGCGTTAGCCGCCGGCACGACGCCCGTGGTCGGGCGGCCGGCGATGCGGCGACTGTACTGCCCAGCAGCCGGTGATTTCCAGGGGTTCCATGCCCCCCATCGCCAAGTTCCTGCGTTCCTGAACCCCATTTCACCCTTTGGGATGACGAAGATCAGCCTTCGGGTGGATGCCCCGGGTGATCCGGCCGCTCTACGGTCGCTCCTCGTGCTGCGGGAGCTCCGATCCAAGGAGGAGACGAGAAAGCAGCGCGAGAGGCGCAGGGGAAGGTCAAATCATCAAGGAGGAGGACTGGTGTCCCTTAGAAGTAGCCTTTGGCGCTACCTCGGGCTCCTCGCAGTTGCCGCTCTGGCGGCCGGCGTGTTTGCCGGCCCGGCGTCTGCGAAGAAGCTCTCGGCGAAGCAGCGTGCCGCTGTCCGCGCGCAGCTCAAGAAGGAGATCAAGAAGGACCCGAAGGCGATCAGCCGGAAGTCGTTCATCAAGCGCGCGTCGCTGGTGAACTTCGTGCTTCCGGTCACGATCCGCCTGCGTGACGGCGACAAGCCGGGTACGCCCACCAAGGAGTCCGCCACGGCGAACCCCAACAACGCGAGCATCGATCTTGGTGCGTCGCTGGGCAAGCGTGAGGTCGACCTCGGCGGCTCGCTGTCGGCAGAGATCATGTTCCACGACTCGTTCGACGGCGGTGCCCTCGGCAACGTGGACCTGAACATCCTGCCGTCGGCCAACCACCACCTGACCTCGACGTCGATCCCGCTGCTGTGGAACACCCAGGTGACGCAGCCGGGCAGCCGCTACGACTCCAACTCGCTCGGCCTGCCGGACGCGCTGGCCGGCTGTGGTGCCTCTGGCGCCATGCCGGGTGGTTTCACCGGCAACGCGGCGCTGCCGTTCGGCGCTGACAACACCACGCCCGTCATTCCGATCTTCGGCGCGTCCGGTCTCCCCGGATTCCCGTACTTCGCGAACGTCACGGACGCGGTGACCTGGAACTCCACGCACGCCCCGGCGCTCGTCGCCGGCTACCTGCCGGAGAAGCCGGGCATCGACGGCACCGACAGGCTGTCCGCCTCCAAGGAGCCGGGCAACAACAACGCGGTCGGTGGCAACCCCGATCCGTTCCCCTACACGGCAACTGCCGATCCGGGCGCTGACAACACCTTCGGCCAGCCGACGGCTGCCGACACGGTGCTGCGCACGTCCGCGCTGGACCTGAACGTGGCAGCGGCGGGCACGGAGGTCGATCAGGCCACCGCCAACGCCAACCACCCGCAGGGCTCCCAGAACCTCGTGATGGGCAAGTCCGGCGGCCAGGCCAACCTGTTCGGGAACATCCCGGGCAAGACGTACGGCGTCGACGTCACGGTCAACCTTGCGACCCGGATCAACTCGATCCTCCGCATCGTCGACCAGGACTCGACCGGCGCTCCGCTGGTGTCGGGCGGGTACTACCCCGCCGGCATCTTCAACTGCCGTCAGGTGTACACGGGTGCGGTGCAGAACTACATCCCGTCCGTGCACATCAAGGGCAGCCTGAAGATCGCCCCGGCCATCACGGCCGACGGCAAGCTCCGCATCGCCAAGACGACCCTGACGCAGCTCGGCTCTGAGCCCAGCCGCTTCGCGGTCACGGCGTGCCTGCAGCCCCACGCGAGCTACACGCTCCCGCAGAACGGCTCGGACACGTCGGGCGCCGGCACCCAGGTGCCCGGCCCCAACGGCGGCGCCCCGGTGGCCGACTCGGCTCTGCCGGGCGACACCACGCAGGTCCGTCCGACCCCGAGCACCGTCGACTGCAACCAGGCCCCCACCGGCCTGGTCGCGGACTCGGCGCTCAACCCGTTCAAGGTGACGGCGCAGGCCCCGGCCGTCCCGGCCGACGGCTACACGACGGCCAACGACGGCTCGAAGGTGTCCGTCGCCGCTGACCTGACGGTCGGCACGGTCATCGCGGACGTCCTGATCGGCGACGTCTAGGCCGAGCAGGTAGCGGTACCGCAGTTCTGAAGCACCGGATGGATCGGGCCCCGGTCACACGACCGGGGCCCGGCCCCCGCCGGCAGGGACTTTCAATTTCTCCGGGAGAGAGAGCGAATCGGATGTTCAAGCAGGACCTCGACACGATGTCGACCTCCGGCCGCCACGGCCGCACCATCTTCCTGCGACTGGCCGCGATCACCGCCGTCGCCTTCGCGCTGGTCGCCGCGAGCGTCGGCCTCGCGCCCAGCAGCTTCGGTGCCACGGCGCCCGGCCCCACCGCACAGGCCGCCGCCACCACGACCTGCACGGCGCAGATCCTCAAGAGCGGCAAGCTCGTCGACGTCTCCGAGACCTACTACAAGTACGTCTTCAAGAAGATCAAGGGCACCAAGAAGTACCGGAAGGTGATCGTCAGCGCCAAGCGCAAGCTCCAGGTGAGCTGCTCGCGGTCCTGCGTCCGGACCAAGTCCAAGAAGGTCAAGCGCTACCACTACAAGACCGTGACCAAGACGGTCAACGGCAAGCGTCGCAAGGTCAAGGTCCGCACCGGCAAGCCGTACACGGTCACGGTGAGCCAACCGGTCTACAAGACGGTCAAGAAGACCGTGACGGTCAAGAAGGGCAACCGGCTCGTCAAGACCAAGAAGAAGGTCCGGGTCTACGTCTTCGAGAAGTGCAAGGCGACGAACTCCAGCTCGTCGGGCACGCCCGTCAAGGTGACCCTGCTGACCGGATCGGTCGCCAACCTGGACTTCGGCGCCTTCCAGCGCGTCGCGCCGATCACCGGCACGCTCAGCGGCTTCATCCCCGGCGGCTACAAGCTCAACCAGGACAACCAGATCAGCCTGACGCGGGGCAACATGCTGCTCGGGCGGACCGACGTCTTCATCGACGACGACTGCCACGGCGGCCAGGTCTCGGCGGCGATCCGCACGGGCACGCCCACCAACGTCGTCCTGGACCCGACGCGGCAGAGCATCAGCACGGTCCAGTCGTCGGGCACGGTGACCGCCACGGCCTACACGAAGATCCAGCTGCCGCTGGAGCTGCGCAACGACGATGACGGCTGCGACCAGCCGTACATCACCACCGGCTACACCGAGTTCCTGCAGACCTTCTTCCTGAAGGGCAAGCTGCAGAAGGGCACCGGGCTGGCCAAGCTGAACCTGACCTCGGCGCCCGACCCGCTGGACGTGCAGGCCTGCCTGTCGCAGGGCTCGCCGACGTCGCCGTGCAACAACTCGGCGCTCATCATCCCGCTGCCGATCATCGTGAGCACGAACCTCCTGGTGAACGTGCAGATCGGATAGCGATGAAGCGGGCCGCGGTCACCGCCATGATCGCGGCCACGCTCGCCGCCGGCGCCGTCGAGGGCGCGCCGGCGGCGGTCTCGCCGCTGGCGCTGCCCGGGCCTGGGTTCTGCGTCCCGGCGCCCGACGACGCGACGTACGTGCCACGGACGGTCAAGGCCGTCGGCGTGGCGGGCGGCGCGACGAAGCCGATCGCGATCCTCGACACCGGCGTCGACCCGACGACGCCGCAGCTCGCCGGGCGCGTCCTGCAGGGCTACGACGCGGCGACGGGCGCCCCCGTCGCCGACGATCCCGACGGCCACGGGACCGAGGCGGCGAGCCTCGCGGCCGCGGCCGGACCGGGCGTCCAGGGCGTCTCGCCCGGCAGCCCGATCCTGCCGATCCGGATCTACGACGCGCAGCGCGCCTCCAGCGTCGACGTCCTGGTCAAGGGCATCGCCCTCGCCGTTGCCAAGGGCGCCGGGGTCATCGTCATCGGAGGCGCGGGACCCCTGGCCTCCGTGAGCGACGACGACGTGCGGAAGGTGACCACCGCCATCGACGCCGCGTTCGCCCGCGGCGTGCTCACCGTGGCGGGCTCCGGCGACGATGGCGGCAGCGCGCCGATGCTGCCTGCCGGCCTGCCCCATGTCCTCGTCGCCGGATCGGCCACGGCGACGCAGACGCGGTCCGCGCAGACCGACACGGGTCCCTGGCTTGACCTCCTCGCCCCGGCGGAGGGCGTCGAGGCGGCGCTGCCACCGGCGCTGTGCGCGTTCGGCTTCGCCTTCAGCGGCGGCACGTCCTTCGCCGGGCCGTCGCTGGGCGGCGCGGCAGCGCTCGTCCTCGCCCACCGCCCGACCCTGACCACCCAGCAGGCCTTCGAGCTGCTGCGCCGCTCCGGCGCCGACATCGGCGTCAGCGGCCGCGACGACGACAGCGGCTACGGGATGCTCGACGTCTCGGCGGCGCTGTCGGCGACCGCCCTCGCCAAGGAGTCCGGCGCGGAGGTCGACGACGATCCGCACTGGCTCCGGGGCACCTATGCCCGGGCGCATCCGGCCCTGCTCACCGCAACGAAGCTGCGCTTCAAAGTCCGCGGCACGGTGAGCCCCGCCAAGGACCCGGCCGACGTCTATGCGGTCAAGCTCGCCAAGCGGGAGCGGATCGTGGCCAGCGTCACCGCCGACGACCCGAACGCCCTCCTGGAGCTGTCGATCCTCTCGCCCGGCGCCGGCGACTTCGACGTCACCGACGGCGTGGACGACACACGGCTGGTGGCCACGGGCGGCCTGTCCAGCGATCCGCAGCTCGAGCTCAGGGCGAGCCGCGCGGGGACGTACTTCGTCGCGGTCCAGGCCGCCGACGCCGTCGATGCGTCCGATCCCACCGCGGCGGTCGCCGACCTCGTGCCCTACCGCCTCAGCGCCTACAAGCAGCGACCGTCGGCCAAGCGGCGGTGATCGCCCCGCTTCAGCGGCCGGCCACGGCCGGGCGTCGCGCGGCGGCCAGGTAGAGGCTCACCGCCTCGGTGCGGTTGGAGGCGCCGAGCTTGCGCAGGATGTGGCGGACGTGCGACTTCACGGTCGCTTGGGAGATGACCAGCGCCTGGCCGATGGCCGCGTTGGACGCGCCCTCGGCCATCAAGAGGAGCACCTGTTGCTCCCGGGCGGTCACCGCCGGCAACCGGCCGGGCCCGTCGAGG
The DNA here is from genome assembly GCA_033855515.1 of Baekduia sp. Classification (GTDB taxonomy): domain Bacteria; phylum Actinomycetota; class Thermoleophilia; order Solirubrobacterales; family Solirubrobacteraceae; genus Baekduia. The sequence continues at coordinate 365 of JAWVGD010000154.1, read as the reverse complement.
AGCTGGCTGTCGAGCTCGGTCCCCGTAGGATCGCCGCGGCCCTCCTCGCCTTCGGCCTCGGCCGCGTCGCGGCGCGACGCACGGCCGGCGACGTCGGCCATCGTCCACCCGACGCCGGTGGCGAACGTCCAGAGCAGCTCCCGGTCGAGGTCGTCGAGCTCCCGGGTCGTGCCGAACTGGTCGGCGTGCAGCAGCCCGATCGTATGGCCGCCACGAACGATCGGGGCCACGACGTAGGCGTTCGTCCGTGCCACATGCGTGAGCGGGCGGAAGAGCCCCGGCGCGTTCTGGGCGTCGCGCACCAGGACGGGCATCTGGCGCACGACGGCCTCGTGCTCGGGCGCGCAGCGGTCAAGGCGCGGCCG
>JAWVGD010000153.1:0-5049 GCA_033855515.1 Baekduia sp. | reverse complement strand
CGGGAGGCGCATCGATCGCGCTCCGGGACGCCGCTGCGGTCGCCCGAGGGCACCACGTGCGGCGCGACCAGGATGCGCTCGGGATCGACGGTCGCGCGGATGCGGCCCAGGCGCGCCAGCGCGACGTCGGGCACGCACGTCTCCAGCGAGCGGCGCCGCTCGGCGAAGCTCGTGAAGCGCGTGCCCGTCGCCCACGGGGCCATCGCGCCCAGGTAGCGATCCAGGAACGCGTCGAGCTGCGCGGCCGGAGCCGGGGCGTCCGGGATCCCGACGCCGAAGAGCAGGAACTCGCCCTCCAGGTGCCCGCGCGCGCCGGCGCCCTGCGGTGCGTCGGCGAGCGCGCCGCCCAGGTGGCGCAGCTCGGCCGCCAGGAGCGGCGAGCCGCTGGAGGCGGTGCGGACGAACGCCTCGATCGCCCAGTCGTCGAGCTTGGTCAGCAGGATCCCGTCGCCGATGGCGGGCACGGGCTCCTCGGGGTCGCCGTGCAGGCGCACGACGCCGGCGCTCGGCATCGGGCCGAAGCCGCCGAGGATCGGCGTCGCCACGCTGCGCAGGCGCTGCTCCAGGCGCGTCGCCTCCGCGGGCTCCAGGGCGACCCCGTCGACGCAGACCGTCGGCACGCTGCGCAGCGGCTCGGGGACCTCGGGCAGCGGCGGGAGGCACAGCAGGCGAAACGTGGTGGTCATCGACGCGGGCGCGTGCAGCGTCCAGTCGCGCCAGGCGCGCAGGACCTTGCGGGTGTCGGCGGCGTCGAAGAACAGCGCGCCGCCGGTGACCTCGGCGTAGGGCAGCAGGCCCAGCTCGACCGCGGTCACGATCGCGTAGCCGCCGCCCCCGCCACGCAAGGCGTAGAACAACTCGGAGTCGTGGTCGGCGTCGACGCGGCGCAGGGCGCCGTCGGGCGTGACGACCTCGAAGGCCCGCACGTGGTTGACCGCGAGGCCGTGCTCGCGGCCGTAGAACGAGAGGCCGCCGCCGAGCAGGTAGCCGATGACGCCGACCGACGGCGACGAGCCGTGCATGACGGCCAGCCCGTGGGGGGCGACGGCGTCGACGACCTCGCCCCAGCGGGCGCCGGCCTTGACGCGGGCCACGCGGGCGGAGGGGTCGACCTCGACCTCGCCGTCGTGCAGGGCGACGCGCAGGAGCACGGCGTCGCTCAGGTCGGGCAGCAGCTGGCCGAGGTGGCCGGTGGTCTGCGCCGCGACGCGCAGGCCGCGCGAACGGGCGTAGGCGAGGGCGGCCTGGACGTGCTCGACCGTCGTGGCCACGCAGACGGCCGCCGGACGCTGGTCGGCGTGGAGGTTCCACGCCCGCCGGGCGGTGTCGTAGCCGGGGGAGTGGGGGAGGACCAGCGGCGGCATGAGGGCCGCGGCGGAACCGGAGAGCGGGGCGGTGATCGACATGCCGGGAAGCCTGCGCGCCCGGCACGCCCCAGGCCATCCCGCGCGGGTGGGGTTCTTGCGCGGCCCCGATCCCCCATCTGCGGGGGAGGCCGTGCAAAGGTACGGATAGCCGCCCATAGCGGCGGGCGGTGGCTCGATTCCCGGGGCTGCACGACCCGGCCAGGATCGTGCGCATGCTCTCGCACCGCGCCGTCGCCGCCCTGGAGGCCATCGAGCATCTCGGGACGCGGGAGCTCGCCGCCCAGCAGGTCGTCGAGGAGCTCGTCCACCGGATCGTGCAGGTCGTCGAGGTCGACGGCTTCTTCGCCGGGGCGACGGACCCCGACACCGGGCTCTGCCTCGGCGCCGGCATGGTCTACAACCTCGGCCACGACGTGTGCCACCCGTTCTGGGAGCACGAGTTCCTCATCCCGGACTACAACAAGTTCGCGGACTTCACCCCGGCCGATCCCGCCGGCGACCTACGGCAGGCCACTGGCGGCAAGCTCGCCCGCAGCGCCCGCTACCGGACGCTCAACGCGGTCTCCGACCTCGAGGAGGAGCTCCGCGCGGTCTTCTACGCGGGCTCGCGCCCGTGGGGCAACCTGCAGCTCAACCGCCACACGGGCGGCGCGCCGTTCACCGAGGCCGACCTGGCGTTCCTGCGCGCCGTGTCACCGCTGGCCGGCGTGGCGCTGCGCCGCGCGCTGCTGGAGGAGCCCGCGCACACCGACCCGTCACGCGGCCCGGGCGTCGTCCTGCTCGACGCCGATGGCACCGTGCTGAGCGTCACCGGTGAGGCCGACGCGTGGCTCCAGGAGCTCGCCTCCAGCTGGCGGCGCTGTGGCAGCGACATCGTGATCCACCCCGAGCTGCTCATGCTGTCGCTGTCGACCTTGGCCGAGGACGGCGACTCGCAGCGGGTCCGGCTGCGCACGAGCAACGGCACGTGGGTCATCGCGCACGCCTCCGCGCTGCGCGGCTCCGGGCAGGTCGCCCTGGTCATCGAGCCGGCCAAGGCGTCCGAGATCGCGCCGATCGTCATCGAGGCCTACGCCTTGACGGCGCGTGAGGTCGAGGTCACGCGCCTCGTCGCCCGTGGGCTGAGCACCGACGAGATCGCGGCGCGCCTGTTCCTCTCGCGCCACACGATCCGCGACCACCTCAAGGCGATCTTCGAGAAGGTCGGCGTGTCCTCACGCGGGGAGCTGACCTCGCGGCTGTTCGCCGAGCACTACCGCCCAGCGCTCGAGGACTCGATCGCCGGCGCCTGGGAGCGGACCGAGACGCGCATGAGCGGCGTCGCCGCCTAGCCGTCCTGGGAGAGCGCCATCGCCATGACCGCAGGCGCCCCCGGCAGCCGGTCTGCGCGCCCAGGACGCCGGTTTCGTTCAAGACGGCGCGGACCCGCGGGGGGAGACTGGCGACCATGACCACCTCGCACCTCCCCGCCGACCGCACCCGCACCCGCACCGATGAGGCCCTCGCCGCGCTCGGCGACGCGCTCGGCGGCCGCCTCGTCCTGCCCTCCGATCCCGGCTGGGACCAGGCCCGCGCGGGCTGGAACCTGTCGATCGACCAGCAGCCGTCGGCCGTCGTCGAGGCCACCGGCGTCGCCGACGTCCAGGCCACCGTGCGCGCCGCGCGCGCGGCAGGCCTGCGGGTGGCGCCGCAGGCCACCGGCCACGGGTCGGAGGCGCTGAGCTCGCTGGACGGCGCGATCCTGTTGAAGACCGCGGGGCTGACCGGGGTGTCGGTCGACCCGGCGGCGTTCTCTGCGCGGCTCGGCGCCGGCGTGCTCGCCGCCGACGTCGCCGACGCGGCCGCCCCCCACGGCCTGGCGCCGGTCCTCGGCCTCGCGCCCCCCGTGGGGGGGCCCGGCCTGTCGCTCGGCGGCGGCACCGGCTGGCGGCGCCGCGCCCACGGGCTGGCCGCCAACAACGTCCTGGCGTTCGAGGTCGTGCTGCCCTCCGGGGAGGCGCGCCGCGTCGACGCCGGCACCGAGCCCGACCTCTTCTGGGCGCTGCGCGGTGGCGGCGGGCGGTTCGGGATCGTCACCGCGATCGAGGTCGGGCTGCACGCCATCCCCGAGGTCTCGGGCGGGATGCTCGCCTGGCCCGCCGAGCAGGCCCGCGACGTGCTCGAGCAGTTCCGCCGGTGGACGCGCGACGCGCCCGAGTCGCTCGGCGCCGTCTTCCGCTACCTGTCGCTGCCGCCGATCGACGCGATCCCCGAGCCGCTGCGCGGCCGGCGCATCGTCTCCGTCGCCGCCGTGCACGCCGGGTCGGCGCGCGACGGCGCGCGCCTGCTCGAGCCGCTGCGTGGCGCCGCCGCGACGCTCCTGGACACCTTCGGCCCCATCGGCCTCGCCGACCTGCCGCGCGTCGCCGGCGACCCCGAGCAGCCGATGCCGAGCGCGGGCGAGGGCGTGCTGATCGGCGACCTGACCGTGGGCGCGGCCGCCACGCTCGGCGAGTTGATCGCCACCGACGCGGTCGCGCCGCTGACGGTGCTGGAGGTCCGGCTGCTCGGCGGCGCCCTGAGCCGCCGGCCCCGCGGCCACGGCGCGCTGGCCGCGCTGGACGGCGGCTACTCGGTCTTCGCCGGCGGCGCGGCGCCTGACCGCGACGCCGGGCTCGCGGTCGACGCCGCCCTGCGCGGGCTGCGCCGCCGCCTGGTGCCGTGGATCGCGCCGCAGGCGCTGCTGACCTCCTCGCGCACCGGCACCGACGCGGCCGCGGGCTTCGACGGCGAGACGTGGCAGCGGCTCGAGGCGATCCGCGACGCCTACGACCCCGACCGGATCATCCAGGGCAGCCTCGACGCTCCCGCCGCCCTACGCTGAGGCTCGTGAGCGCGCAGCTCGTCACCGCCCCGGCGTACGTCGAGATCGCCCCGCCGCCGGCGCTGCGCCCGTTCGTCGAGCGCCTGTGGGTGCACCGCATCGAGGGCCCGCCGCCGCCGGAGGGCCGCCGGCTGCTTCCCGACGGGCGGATCCACATGGTCTGGATCGCCGGCGCGGGCGTGCAGATCGCCGGGCCGCAGACCCGGTACGCCGAGCTGCCGGCGCTGGAGCGGATGCTGGCCTTCGGCGCCTGCTTCCATCCGGGGGCGGCGCCGTCGCTGCTGCGCACGCCGGCGTCGGCGTTCGTGGATCGCCACGTCGCGCTGGACGCCGTCGATCCGCGCCTGGCGCGCCGGCTCGACGACCGCCTCGGCGACGCCGCCGACGTGGCCGGCGCGATCGAGGCCTTCACCGACGAGCTGACGCGCAGCCTCCGCGCGGCGCCCGCGCGCCATCCGGTCGTGGAGCAGGTGGTCGGGCTGCTCGACGACCACCGCGTCACGGTGGCCGACGCCGCCGATCAGGTCTTCGTCAGCGAACGGGCGCTGCAGCGGCGCTTCGTCGAGGCCGTCGGCTACGGGCCCAAGACGCTCCATCGCGTGCTGCGCTTCCAGCGCTTCCTGCGGGCGCTGGAGCTGCCGATCCCGCTCGCCGGCGCGGCGGCGGCGGCGGGCTACGCCGATCAGTCACACCTCTCCCGCGAGACGCGCCGCTTGGCCGGGCTCACCCCGCAGCAGCTCACGGAGTGGACGCACTGAGGACCGCGCTCAGGCGAGCTTAGACTCGGTGCCTCGACGTCCACGAAGGAGGGGTCATGAG
>JAWVGD010000152.1:0-4480 GCA_033855515.1 Baekduia sp. | reverse complement strand
CGATGCTCGACGGGCGGCGGCGCTACGTCTACCTGCAGCGCACCGGCGACGGCCGGGTCGCGATCGGCGGCCGCGGCGTGCCCTACAGCTACGGGTCGCGCACCGACCGCGAGGGCCCGCTCCCGGCGCGGACGGCCCGCGAGCTGCGGTGCCGCCTGGTGGAGCTCTTCCCGGTCCTGGCCGGGGCCGGCATCGCCGCCGGATGGCACGGGGTCCTCGGCGTCCCGCGCGACTGGTCGCCGGCGGTCGGCCTGGACCGGCCATCCGGTCTGGCCTGGGCCGGGGGGTACGTCGGCGAGGGCGTCGCCGCCGCCAACCTCGCCGCGCGCACGTTGCGCGACCTGATCCTGGGGCGGAGCACCGAGCTGACGCGCCTGCCGTGGGTGGGGCCGCTCGCCCGCCCGTGGGAACCCGAGCCGCTGCGCTTCGCGGGCGTCTGTTCGGTCAACGCGCTCTTCCAGCGGGCGGACGCGCGCGAGGCCCACACCGGCCGCGACGCGTTGGCCGCGAAGCTCGCCGGAGCGATCTCCGGGCGCTGATCTCCGACCGTCGGTCGGACATCGTTCCGACCTCCGGGCCAGAACGCGAGCGCTGAGCGGAATGCACTTGACAGAGTGTGTCCCGGGCCCGTCAGATTCGGGACGAAATTGGTGATGTCCGGGGCCTACGGACCGCCTTACGCTCGTGGTCATGGAGAGTAGTCCGTCGGTGGTGTCCCTCCGGGGCGTCACCAAGCGCTTTGACGAGGTCGCGGCCGTCGACCGCCTGGACCTGGACATCCGCGACGGCGAGTTCCTGGCGCTGCTGGGGCCGTCGGGTTGTGGCAAGACGACGACGCTGCGGATGATCGCCGGCTTCGAGCAGCCGACCGAGGGCGAGATCTTCATCGGCGGCTCCTCGGTGGTCGGCGTGCCGGCGCACAAGCGGCATGTCAACACGGTCTTCCAGCAATACGCGCTGTTCCCGCATCTCGACATCATCGACAACGTCGCGTATGGGCTCAAGCAGCGCGGGGTGGGGCGCAAGGAGCGCCGTGGGCTCGCGGCCGAGGCGTTGAAGCTCGTGCACCTCGTCGGACGCGACCACGCGCGCCCGTCGCAGCTGTCCGGTGGCATGCAGCAGCGCGTGGCGCTGGCCCGCGCGCTCGTGCTCAAGCCCAAGGTGCTGCTGCTCGACGAGCCGCTCGGCGCGCTGGACCAGAAGCTGCGCAAGGCGATGCAGATCGAGCTCAAGCGCCTGCAGGCCGAGGTCGGCATCACCTTCATCTTCGTCACCCACGACCAGGAGGAGGCGCTGGCGATGGCCGACCGGATCGCGGTGATGGACGCCGGGCGGATCGAGCAGCTGGCGCCGCCGCGCGAGCTCTACGACGAGCCGGCGACGCCGTTCGTCGCCGGGTTCATCGGTGACATGAGCACGGTCGGCGGGACGCTGGCGGGCGACGCGGTCGAGCTGCCGGGCGGCCTGCGCGTCCCGCTCGGACGCCGGCTGGTGGAGGCCGCCAACGGCGCGGCGGTCCGCGTCGGGCTACGACCGGAGTGCGCCACGTTCCGGCCCGCCGCGGACGGTCCGGGCAACGCGGAGGTCGCCACCGCGATGGTCCTCGGCGACCGCCTCCAGGTGCTCGCACGGATGGGCGACGGCGACGAGGTCCTGCTGCGCCAGGCGCGCGCGCACGGTGACGCCGCGGTTGCGGCGCTGCGTCCCGGCGACGGGCTCAGCGTCGAGTTCCACCCGGAGGTCGGCCTGCTGCTCGAGGACGCCGGCGCCGCCAAGGCGACGCCCGTCGTGGCTCCGACGCCGCAGGAGGTGGCGTCATAGCGGTCTCCGCCCCCGCCGGGCCCCAGCGCACGACTGCGCCGGCGCCCGCCGTCTCGGACGAGCCGAGCCGCGGCCGGCGCATGGCCGGTGGCGCCATCGGCCTTGCCGGGGTCGCGGTGGCGGCCGTGCTCTACACGCAGCTGGGCTCGCTGGTCACGGCGCTGCCGGCCGCGGCGCTGCTGATCTGCGTCGCGCTGCCGGTGTTCGTCGGCGGCGGCCTGCTGCTCCGGCGCGCCGGCGTCACCGAGCGATCGCCCAGCGGCTACCCGCTGACGCTGCTGGCACCGTCGCTGGCCTACTACGCGGCGTTCTTCCTCGCCCCGCTGGCGTTCTTGGTGGCCTTCTCGGTCGCGACCCCGCTCGGCTACGGCGGGGTCTCCTACGGGTTCGACCTGGGGAACTTCTCGCAGGCGTTCGACCCGATCTACCTCCGGGTCTTCACCCGCACGCTGCGCTTCGCGGCGATCGGGACCCTGCTGGTGATCCTCGTGGGCTTCCCGATGGCCTACTGGCTGGCGCGCTACGCGCCGGCCAAGCGCAAGAGCCTGTTCTTGGGGCTGTTGATCGTCCCGTTCTGGACGTCGTTCTTGATCCGCACGTACTCGTTCCTGATCGTGCTGGACCCGCACTTCGTGCTGTCGCGCGGCCTCCAGGACGCCGGGCTGATCGACAAGCCGCTGCACTTGTTGTACACCAACACCGCGGTGCAGATCGGCATCGTCTACAACTACCTGCCGCTGTTCGTGCTGCCGGTCTACGCCTCGCTGGACCGGCTGGACTGGAAGCTGCTGGACGCGGCCAACGACCTCGGCAGCTCGGCCTTCGCGGCGATGCGCCAGGTGACGCTGCCGCTCGCGATCCCGGGGCTCGCGACCGGGACACTGTTGGTGTTCATCCCGATGATGGGGGAGTACGTGATCCCCCAGATCCTCGGCGGCGGCAAGGTCGACCTGATGGGGAACATCATCCAGCGCGCGTTCCTCGAGCAGGACAACTACCCGCTCGGAGCGGCGATCGCGATGGTGCTCATGGCGGCGTTGTCGCTGTTCCTGATCCTCTACATCTGGCTCTCGACGCGGGCGACCGAGGTCGGGGATGCGTGACGTGTTGGGCAGGCTCGGGGCCTTCGCCGGCGCGTTGCTGGTGGTGGCGGGCGTGATCGGGGTCGCGAGCTTCGTGATCGGCCTGCTCTCCGGTCGCGTCAGCTTCGGCGGCCTGCTGGTCGCCGTCGTGGGGGCGGCGCTGATCGCGGCGGTCGCGCGACTGGGGAAGGGTCCGTCGCTTCTCGGCGGCTACAGCGCCCTGGTCTACGTCGGCTTGTTCCTGCCGATCGTGATCGTCGTGATCTACGCCTTCAACAGCGGGCGCTACGTCACGGTATGGGGCGGGTTCTCCACCGCGTCGTTCTCCAGGGCGCTGCACGACGACGCGATCACGAGCTCGATCCTGCGGTCCTTCCGGATCGGGCTCACGACCTCCCTCGTCTCCACGTTGCTGGGGACTGCCGCCGCGCTGGCGCTGGCGCGGGCTCGGGCCGGCGTGCGGACACCGGTCGAGGTCGTGATCCTGCTGACGGTCGTCGTGCCCGAGGTCGTGATCGCGATCGCGACGCTCGTCTTCTTCGTCAACGTCGGCTTCGAGCTCGGCACGACGACGATGTTCCTGGGTCATTGCGTGTTCAACATGTCCTTGGTCACGTTGATCGTGCGGGCCCGTTTCCTCTCGATGGGCGACTCGCTGGAAGAGGCGTCGCGGGACCTCGGCGCCGGTCCGATCTCGACCTTCCGGCAGGTGACGCTGCCGCGGCTCGCCCCGGCCATTCTCGCCGGCGGACTCCTGGCCTTCACCTTCTCCTTCGACGACGTCGTGATCTCGAACTTCACGTCGGGTGCCGGCCACGAGACATGGCCGCTGCACATCCTGTCGGCCTTGCGCTTCGGGCTCACGCCAACGCTCAACGCGGCCGCCACGCTGATGATCGGCGTCACGTTGGTGGGCCTCGCGCTCGCCGCGCTCGCGCTGCGCATCGGCTCGCGGCAGGGCGCCGCAGACCTTTCCACCTCCACCACCTGAACACCGAGGAGTGCACATGCAGGATCCCGAGTTCAAGGTCCTCGCCCCGAGGGCCGGCGGGGCAGGCCCCGTGACACGACGCCAGGCGATCGGCGTCGGCGGCATCGGTCTGGCGTCGCTGCTGCTGGCCGCCTGCGGCGGCAAGTCGGGCGCGAGCGCCGGTGGGGCGGCGGCGTCCGCGACCAAGTCGATCGGCACGAAGATCGAGGCCGGACCGCTGCTGATGGCCAACTGGGCCGACTACGTCGACCCCGCGCACTACAAGGCCTACCAGGCCAAGTTCGGTCCCAAGGTCCAGGTCGAGGGCTACGGCTCCAACGACGAGCTGATCGCCAAGCTGTCGGCGGGCGGCTCGGCCTACGACGTGGTGGTGCCCTCCGGCCGCTACATCCCCGAGGTCGTGCAGAAGGGCCTCGCCCGCCCGCTGGACCACTCGCTGCTGACCAACCTGAAGAACCTGGAACCCAAGTTCACCAAGAACGCCTGGGACCCCGGCAACAAGCACTCGATCACCAAGAACTTCGGGGTCACGAGCTTCTACTACCGCAAGGACGTCGTCCCACAGCCGCCGGACACGCTGCTGGGC
>JAWVGD010000151.1:0-2666 GCA_033855515.1 Baekduia sp. | reverse complement strand
GTCGTGGCCTGCGAGACGCTCGTCCCGACCCCGGCGGTCCGCAACCTCATCCGCGAAGGCAAGACGCACCAGATCCTGTCGGCGATGCAGACCGGCGGCGGCGTCGGCATGCAGACGCTGGACACGGCGCTCGCGTCGCTCGTCCGCGCCGGCAAGATCACCCAGCGCATGGCCGAGCAGCGGTCCTCGACGCCGGAGGAGCTCAAGCGCCTCTCGGGCGGCCTCGGCGGGCTGCAGGCGGCATAGCCCATGTCGACCTACGTCTTCAAGGCGATGGACCTCACGGGCGCCAAGGCGTCCGGCGAGGTGGAGGCCGAGAGCAAGCAGGTCGTCTCCGACCAGCTCAAGCAGCGCGGCCTGATCGTCCTCGACATCGCCGACAAGCACGCGTCCAAGGAACTCAACATCGGGTTCCTGAACCGCATCAAGCCGCAGGACCTGACGATCATGACCCGGCAGCTGGCCACCATGGTCAACTCCGGCATGACGATCCTGCGCGCGCTGTACGTGCTGGAGGCGCAGACCGACAACGAGAAGCTCGCGGCGACGATCACCCTGGTCCGCAAGGACGTCGAGGCCGGCCTGCCGCTCTCGGACTCGCTGGAGCGCCACCCCAAGGTCTTCAACCAGCTCTTCGTGGCGATGACCCGCGCCGGCGAGACCGGCGGCGTGCTCGACTCGGCGCTCATGCGCGTGGCCGACCAGCTCGAGTCCGCCGACTCGCTGCGCCGGCAGGTCAAGGCCGCCATGGCCTACCCGCTGGTCGTCATGGTCTTCGCGTTCAGCGTCCTGATCGCGCTCGTGGTCTTCCTCGTGCCGGTGTTCGTCGGCACGTTCAAGCAGTTCGGCGGCGATCTCCCGACGATCACGAAGTTCACCGTGGGCCTGTCGCACGCGATGACGGGGTACTGGTACGCCTTCATCCTCGGCGGCTTCGGGATCAGCTACGCCTTCCGCAAGTGGAAGGCGACCCCCGCCGGCGTGCGGGTCTGGGACAGCTTCAAGCTGCGCATCCCGATGAAGATCGGCGACATCGTGCAGAAGATCGCGCTGGCCCGCTGGTCACGCACGCTGTCGGCGCTCGTCAGCGCCGGCGTGCCGCTCATGCAGGCGCTGGAGATCACCGGTCAGACCGCCGGCAACTGGTGCATCGAGAAGGCCATGGGCGACGTCATCGAGAGCGTCCGCCAGGGCGGCACGATCGCCGACCCGCTGAAGAACGCCGCGGTGTTCCCGGGCATGGTGTCGCACATGATCGGCGTCGGTGAGGAGACCGGCGCGATGGACACCATGTTGTCCAAGATCGCCGACTTCTACGAGGACCAGGTCGGGGCCGCCGTCAAGCAGCTCGCCTCGATCCTCGAGCCCGTGATGATCGTCCTCGTCGGTGGCATGGTCGGCTTCATCGTCGTGTCGATGTACATGCCGCTCTTCAAGGTGTACGACTCGATCAAATAGCGGGACTCGGGACTCAGGCATTCTGAGCCCGAGACGCATCTGAGTGAGCCCAAGGTGAGCCGCGGTCGATGGCGACGGCAACTCGGGGCTATGCCACAAGCTGACGGGCAGGGGACGAAGGGCGCCGATAGGGCGCCCTTCCTCGTCATCGACGCGGCAGCGCCGCGGGGTGAGCCAGTCCGTGGGTATCCGTAGCTGTCTCGCCGCGAGGCTCCCGTAGCTCGCACGCAGCAGGTCGCCTTCGCCCTGCTGCGCTATTCCCCTTCGGTACGAAGAGCCCGGTGGCACCGACCCACGGGACAGGCCTGGCGCCGCGGTCTTCTGGGCACTCTTGGCCGGCATCGTCAACGGCCCGTACCGCCCGCTTCACCTCCGGAGGACTCCATGCGCATGACGAGACGTACGAAGTGGACGACGAAGTGCACTGGCGGCGGGGCAGGCCTGCTCGCCGCCCTGGCCATCGCGGCGTCCGCCAGTACGGCAAACGCGCAACCGCCCGCTGACTCGCCGATGGCGGGATTCCCTGCGACACCGGCGCTTCCCCCGTCGGCGACCGCCGCCGCAGCCTGGGCCCTGGAGGGCGGGCTGGCGAGTGTGCCCGTGCCGGCCGTGCCACTCGGTGGCCGGCTCGTCTTCGGCGGCTATTCCATCGGAAATGTCCTCAACGGTGGCACGTCGGTGGTCGCTACCAACGGCGCGCCCATCTACAGCGGCAACGTGATCGCGTCGCCCTGACGTCACTGCAACGACAGCCATCCCGGTCGGTCCGCCGTGTTCGCCGGACGATCGCGGGCTGACCTTGCTCTGCCAGCTCGGAGGCGGCCCGGTAGGGTCAACCGGTGAGCGCCGGGCCCCGTGCCGCCGGGCCGCCATCCGAAACCCCGACGTGGAGCCGCGCGCTCAGCGCGAAGACGCTTGGGGTGCTCGCGGTCGTGGGCCTTGTCGTAGCGTTCTCGCTCAGCTCGACGCTCGTCAAGCGCGCAGAATCGCCGGGCGTGCTCGTGGCGTTCTGGAGGATGGTCACGGTCAGCGTGGTGTGGAACGTCGTCCTCTGGAGCACGGGCCGGCGGGTCACGATGCGCGACGTGCGCCAGGTGTTCGTACCGGGTGTCTTCTTCGGGTTGAACCTCGCCGTGTTCTTCGCCGGGGCGACGCACAACAGCGTGGCCAACGCCGCGCTGATCGGGTCGCTCGCCCCGTTCCTCATC
>JAWVGD010000150.1:0-8201 GCA_033855515.1 Baekduia sp. | reverse complement strand
CGACGAAAGAGGAATCGACCTTGCGGGCATCTGCCCTTGTGCTGACGATCGTCGCATCGCTCGTCGCCGCTCCTGCGGCGCGCTCGCGGGAGCAGCGGCGTAGCCGGTCGGCAGGACCGTGGCGGCCTCGGTGGGGACGAGCTGCGTCGTCGCCGGGTTCGGCTCGCCGTAGGCCGCGCCGCCGGTGACGGGGCTCGGCGCGGGCGCCGGGGTGCCGCTGGGGATGTCCGTACCGCCGGTCGTCGTCTGGGCCATCGCCGCCGCCAACGAGATCGTCGGCAAGCCCTACGTCTACGGGGGCGGGCACAACGCCAAGTTCCTGTCGCGCGGCTACGACTGCTCCGGCACCGTCTCCTACGCGCTGCACGGCGGCTCGCTGCTGACGAGCCCGCTCGACTCCGGCTCGTTCATGAAGTGGGGCGACAAGGGCCCGGGCACCTGGATCACCGTGTACACGAACCCCGGTCACGCGTTCGCCGTCATCGCCGGCCTGCGTCTGGACACCAGCGCCGCGGGTGACCCCACCGGCGCCAAGGGCCCGCGCTGGCGCCCGGCGCTGCGCAGCACCAAGGGCTTCTCGGCCCGCCATCCCACGGGGTTCTAGCCCGGTCACGACCCCGGCCCCCCGGGGGCGGGGCTTCCGGCGGGGTAGGCTAGGTCCAAGACCAAGCCCGCGATTTGTACGGAGGCCCGATGCCGGGACAGAGTGGCCGTTTCTCGACGGTCATCAAGGCGAAGATCTCGAAGCTGCTGGACCGTGCCGAGGATCCGGCGGAGACGCTGGACTACAGCTACACCAAGCAGCTCGAGTCACTGCAGAACGTCAAGAAGGGCATCGCGGACGTCGTCACCGCGAAGAAGCGGCTGCAGATGCAGTCGTCCAAGATCGAGCAGTCGGTCGTCAAGCTCGACACGCAGGCGCGCCAGGCGCTGTCGCAGGGCAACGAGGAGCTCGCCCGCGTCGCGCTGGAGCGCAAGAACGTCGCGCAGACCGAGCTGCAGTCGCTCGACCAGCAGGTTTCCGAGCTTGAGGCCCAGCAGCAGAAGCTGATCGAGTCCCAGCAGAAGCTGACGACCAAGATCGAGGCCTTCCGCACCAAGAAGGAAGTCATCAAGGCGCAGTACTCGGCCGCCGAGGCGCAGGTGCGGATCTCCGAGGCCGCCACCGGTGTCGGCGAGGAGATGGCCGACGTCGGCCTGGCGATGCAGCGTGCGGTCGACAAGACCGAGCAGATGAAGGCGCGCGCCGACGCGGTCGGCGAGCTCGAGGCGTCCGGCGCCTTCGAGGACCTCACGGCGCTGGGCTCCGGCGACGACGACATCGACCGCCAGCTCAAGCAGCTGTCGAGCTCGGCGACCGTCGACGACGAGCTGGCCAAGATGAAGGCCGAGCTCGGCCCCGGCGGCGGCGACTCCAAGCAGCTGCCGGAGGGCCAGGCGTGATCGTCCGGATCTCCGAGGACGGTCAGTACGAGCTCGATGACAGCCTGCACGGCCGGCTCAACGAGCTCGACGACGCGGCGGTCGCGGCCGTGGAGCGCGACGACGAGGACGCGTTCCACGAGTCCTTCGAGGAGCTGCTGCAGCTCGTGCGCACCGAGGGCACGCGGCTGGCCGAGGACGACCTGCGTGGCTCCGACATCATCCTGCCGCCCGCCGACCAGAGCTTCGTCGAGGCCGGCACGCTGTTCACGGGGGAGGGCCTCGTGCCCGACGCCGCCCCCGACCCGGCGGCCTAGGCCGCCTGGCCATGCCTGGTCCGGGCGCGCCCGCCGCGCCCGGACCCGGCACGCGCCCGCCCGGCGACTAGATCGGGATGCCCCAGAGGGGGAACCAGCGCTCGAGCTCGGCCTCGATGGGGAGCTCGTTGCCGATCTGCGCCTTGGTCTGCAGCTCGCGCTCGGTGCTGCGCTGCTGCGCCCCGCCCGCCGGCACGAACGGATACCACGTGCCACGCTTGTAGTTGTAGATGAAGTAGACCGGCCGGCCTTCGCCGTCCTCGAAGGCGAACACCGCGCACAGCACGCGGTTGCCGTAGCCGCCGAGCTGCAGCGCATCGCTCACCGCGTTGATGCCGACCGCGAGATCCTCGATGTCGTCGTCGTGCAGGATCATCCAGCGGTAGCCGTAGCTGTCGTCGGTGGTGGTGAGCGTCGTCCCGGTCTCCTCGCCGGTGCCGCGCACGACCTCCTCCATCTCCTTGACGATCTGGGCGAAGTCGCCGGTCGCCAGCGGCTGGAAGACGATCGCGGCGGCGCCGCGCGTCTTGATGCCGTGCGCGGTATCCAACGTGATCGCGGCGGTCGTGATCGCGAAGAGGCGGTCGGGCGCAGGGCCCTTGACCTTGCTGCGGCCCAGCAGGGCGTCGAACAGGCCCATGGTCGTCGCCTACGCCAGCGCGGTGCGGACGGGGCCGCCCTGCAGCTGTGCCTCGAGGCGGCCCAGCGCCGCGATCCGCTGCTCCATGGGCGGGTGCGTCGAGAACAGGTTGTACAACGACGACTTCACCTTGACCGGCACGATGTAGAACGCGTTCATCTCGGCGTGGGCGCGCAGGTCGTCCTGCGGGATGCGCGTGTTGATGCTGCTGATCTTCAGCAGCGCCGAGGACAGCGCGCTGGGGCGCCCGGTGATCACGGCGGCGCCGCGGTCGGCCGCGAACTCGCGGTAGCGCGACAGCGCCTGCATGAGGAAGAAGCTGACGACCCAGACGATCGCCGAGACGAGGATGACCACCATGAAGCTGGGGCCGTCCTCGTCGTCGCTGTTGCCGCCGCCGAAGCCGCCGCCGAACAGGAAGCCGAACTGGACGATCATCGAGGCGATCGACGCGAAGAAGCCGGCGAGCGTCATCAGCATCACGTCGCGGTTGACGATGTGCGTGATCTCGTGGGCCATGACCCCTTCGAGCTCGGAGGGCGACAGCAGGTCCATGATCCCGGTCGTGGCGCACACGGTCGCGGCCTTGGGCGAGCGGCCCATGGCGAACGCGTTCGGGATCGGGGACGAGACCACCGCGATCTTCGGCTTGGGGATGTCGGCCTGGACGCAGAGGCGCTCGATCATCGCGTGAAGCTCTGGAGCCTCCCGCGGCGAGACCTCCTTGGCGCCCATCGAGCTCAGCGCGAGCTTGTCGGACGCGAAGAACTGGAACAGGAGCAGGACGATGCACCCGACCGCCGCGACCGCGCCGCCCACGGTGGCGAACAGCACCGCCGCGAAGACGACGTAGACGAGCCCGAGCAGGAGCATCGTGACGACCATCCGGACCTGGAGGCCCGTGTCACGACCGAACGAGGTGTTCATGTGGGGGATGGTAGTCGTCTTGGCTTAGGGGCTCATCAAGGTGCCCGCACGCGCGCTTGCACGGGAAGGCTCGTGGTCCCCCTACCATGCTGCGCCGCATGCGCCTGCGCCACACGCTGGCTGCTGCGGTTCCCCCGTTGGTGCTCTGCGCGTCGCTGTGGCTCGTCCTGCCGCTGGGCTCGCAGGCCTCCCCGCAGGGCCGCGCGGCCTCCCTCCAGCAGAAGATCGACACGACCCGCGGGAAGATCGGCCGCCGCAAGGGCACCGAGCACGTCCTGACGACCGACATCCAGAAGTGGTCGTCGAAGATCACCCGGCTGCAGGGCTCGATCAGCACGCTGCAGAGCCGTGAACAGCGCATCCAGGGCGACCTGGACGCCCGTCGCGCCGAGCTCGTCACCACGCAGGCCAAGCTGCGCTCCGAGCGCGCCCGCCTGGCGCGGCTGCGCACCCGGCTGGCGGAGGGCCGCACGATCCTCTCGCGCCGGCTGCGCGAGCTCTACGAGGCCGACAAGCCGGACCTCATCACGGTCGTCCTGAACTCCAAGGGCTTCGCCGACCTGCTGGAGCGCGGGGAGTTCCTGAGCCGGATCCAGGACCAGGACAACAACGTCATCTCGATCGTCAAGTCCGCCAAGGCCGACGCGACGTCGACCGCCGCGCGCCTGGACGAGCTGGAGGCGCGCCAGCAGCAGCTGACGGCGATCGTCCTGCAGCGCCGCAACCAGGTCGCGCAGATCAAGCAGCAGCTCATCGACACGCGTGTCGGCTACCAGGCGACGCGGAACGGCAAGCAGAACGCGCTGGTCCAGGTCCGCACGCAGCGCAAGTCGCTGGAGACCCACCTCAGCGAGCTCCAGAAGGAGTCCGACAAGGTCCAGGCGCAGCTGCAGGGCGGCGGCTCGGCCGTGCCGCTCGGCCCGATCAAGGGCGGCAGCGGACGCTTCATCTGGCCGGTCAACGGGCCGATCACGGCGCCGTTCTGCGAGCGGCGCGCCTGGGAGGCCTGCCACCCGGGCATGGACATCGGCGTGCCGACCGGCACCCCGATCCGCGCCGCCGACGGCGGCCGCGTCGCGATCGCGGGCTGGGTCGGCGGCTACGGCAACTACACCTGCATCCAGCACTCGGCGTCGCTGTCGACGTGCTACGGCCACCAGTCCGTTCTGAAGGTCTCGGTCGGGCAGCAGGTCTCCCAGGGCCAGGTCATCGGGCTCTCGGGCTCGACCGGTCACTCCACCGGACCGCACCTGCACTTCGAGGTGCGCGTCAACGGCGCCGTGACCAACCCGATGAACTACTTGTAAGGGACGGCCGGGTCGGCGGGCGCCAGAGCCCGCGCCAGGAACCGCACCGCCACGCCCTGCAGCTCCGCGTCGTGCTGGACGGATCGGTGGTGGCCGCCGGGCACCACCACGAGCTTCGACGCGGGCGCCGCGGCGTGCAGCGCGCGCGACAGCTCGACGGGGACGACCTCGTCGCCCTCGGCGTGCAGGAGCAGCAGCGGCGACGACAGCGCGCGGGCCGCCGCCGTCTCGTCGTGAGCGCCCAGCAGCGCCACGACCTCGTCGCGGTCGGCGGCGAAGCCGAAGCGCCGGGCGCGGACGCCGGCCGACAGCCCGGCCGCCGACGCCGGGCAGATCGCCACGACGGCGCCGGCCCGGGCGCCGGCGGCGGCCACCAGCGCCAGGTAGCCGCCCATGGACGATCCGCGCAGCCCGATCGCGACCACGCCGGCCCGCTCGCGCAGCACGTCGGCCACCCGCGCCACGTCGTCGACCGCCCGGCCGTCCAGCGGCCGGGGCGACGCCCCGTGGCCGCGCGCGTCGAACGCCAGCGCCGCCAGGCCGCCGTCGGCGCACGCGCGGGCGAAGTCGAGATGGCTCTCCTTGCGGGAGTCGGCCCCGTGCAGGACGACGACCCCGGCGGTCGCCGGACGCGAATCGGCGCGGCGCGGCTCGAACCGCGCCCACGCCAGGCCGCCGGTCTCCCCGGTCTCGATGGGTGGCTCAGCTCGGACAGTGCGCATGGCGTGGAATGATGCCGCGGCCGATGGCGACCGCTCAGACCCCCGTCTCCCACGTCTGGCCGCTGGGCACGCGCCTGGACGGCGATGGCGTGCTCCAGCTCGGCGGCTGCGATGCGCGCGACCTCGCGCGCGAGTTCGGCACGCCCGCCTACATCGTGGCCGAGGACGACCTGCGCTCCCGCGCCCGCCGCTTCCTGGACGCCTTCGCGCAACGCACCGACGACTTCGAGGTGCACTTCGCCTCCAAGTCGTTTCCGGCCACCGCGGTGCTGCGGCTGTTCGCCGAGGAGGGCCTGGCCTGCGACGTCGCCTCCGGCGGCGAGCTCCACCTCGCGCTGAACGCCGGCTTCGACCCGCAGAAGGTCCACCTGCACGGCAACGCCAAGAGCGAGGCCGAGCTGCAGATGGCGCTCGACGCCGGCATCGGCGACATCGTCGTCGACAACCTCGTCGAGCTCGAGCGCCTCGAGCGGCTGATCCCCAAGGGCGAGCGCCAGCGGATCCTGCTGCGCGTCGCGCCCGGCGTCAGCCCGGACACCCACCCGAAGATCTCCACCGGCGGCCCGAACACGAAGTTCGGCTTCCACCCCGGCGACGCGGAGATCGCCATCGAGCGCGCCCAGGCCTCCGACAAGTTCGACCTCGACGGCCTGCACTTCCACATCGGATCGCAGATCCTCGACCTCGAGCCGTTCCGGGCCGCGCTGGAGATCGTCGCCCGCCTCGGCGATTTCCGGACCTACAACATGGGCGGCGGCCTGGGCGTCGCCTACACCCACGAGCAGTCGGCGCCCGGCATCGAGGACTACGTCGCCCGCAAGGTCGCCCTGATGCACGAGATCGTCGGCCCCGGCAAGCGCATCGCCGACGAGCCCGGCCGCGCGCTGGTGGCCCACTCGACCGTCACGCTCTACACGGTGCAGTCGATCAAGCACAACGTCGCGACGTGGGTCGCCACCGACGGCGGCATGTCCGACAACCTGCGCCCGATGCTCTACGACGCCCGCTACGAGGCGATGGTCGTCGGCCGTCCGAACGCCGGCGGGACCATCTGCCACCTCGCCGGCAAGCACTGCGAGTCCAGCGACGTGCTGATCCACGACGCCGACCTGCCCGACCCGCAGCCCGGCGACCTCATCGCCGTCCCGGTCACCGGCGCCTACGGCCACGCGATGGCCAACAACTACAACGGCCAGCCGCGGCCGCCGATCGTCTTCGTCGCGGACGGACGCGCGCGGGCCGTGGTGCGCCGCGAGACCTACGAGGACCTGACCCGGAGAGACCTGTGAGCAAGCCCTTCCGGATCGGCCTGCTGGGCCGCGGCACCGTCGGCGCCGCGTTCGCCGAGCTCGTGGCCGACCGCGCCGAGCATGTCGCCAACGCGACGGGCCTGCGGCCCGAGATCAGCGGCGTGCTGCGCCGCAACGAGGGCGACTTCGAGGACATCCTGGGTCGCAGCGACCTGATCGTCGAGCTGATCGGCGGGCTGGATCCCGCCCGCGACTACGTCCTGCGCGCGATGGCCGCGGGCAAGCACGTCGTCACCGCGAACAAGCTGCTGCTGGCCGAGCACGGCGAGGAGCTCTGGGCGGCGGCGCGCGAGCACGGCGTCCAACTGCGCTTCGAGGCCGCCGTCGGCGGCGTCGTCCCGGTCGTGCGCGTGCTGCAGGAGTCCCTGGCGGCCGCGCACGTCGAGCGCCTGCACGGGATCGTCAACGGCACGACGAACTTCATCCTCTCGCGCATGGCCGAGACGGGCGCGCAGTACGCCGACGCGCTCAAGGAGGCCCAGGCGCTCGGCTACGCCGAGGCCGACCCGAGCGACGACGTCTCCGGCAAGGACGCCGCGGCAAAGATGGCGATCCTGGCACGGCTGGCGTTCGACACGCCGGTGTCGCTCTCCCAGATCCACTACGAGGGCATCGAGCACCTCACCGCCGACGACATGGAGTACGCCCGCGAGCTGGGGCTCGGGCTCAAGCTCATCGGGACCGCCGAGCGCGTGGACGGCGGGCTCAGCGTCCGCGTCCATCCGGCGTTCCTCTACGGCGCGCATCCGCTCGCCTCGATCAACGGCCCGTTCAACGCGGTGACGATCGAGTCGCCGGCCATCACCGAGATCACGCTCAGCGGCCCGGGAGCCGGCGGCCCGCAGACCGCGAGCGCGGTCCTGGGCGACGTCATCAGCGCGATGATCCCGCCGGCCTCGACGCCCGAGCCGAGCGACCACCTGACGCTCATCGACGACGTCCGCAGTGCGTTCTACCTCCACGTCGAGGTCGCCGACGAGCCCGGCGTCCTGGCCCAGCTCGCGCAGATCCTCGGCCTGCAGGGCATCAGCGTGAAGTCCTTCGTCCAGAAGGGGCTCGGCCCCAACGCGCGCCTGGTCATGGTGCTGCACCCCGTCCTGGAGTCCCAGCTGTTCGCCGCGGTCGACCTGATCGCCGGCCTCGAGTTCGTGCGGGTCCGTCCGCGCGCGATCCGCGTCATCGACGAGGAGTTCTAGACCGCCGCCATGCCTGGCCTCATCGAGCGCTACCGCGACCGCCTGCCCTTCGCGCCCGACGACCCCGTCGTCTCGCTGCAGGAGGGCTCGACGCCGCTGGTCTTCGCCCCGCGCCTCAGCGAGCGCGCCGGCGCGGAGGTCCATCTCAAGGTCGAGGGCGCCAACCCGACCGGGTCGTTCAAGGACCGCGGGATGACCTGCGCGGTCTCCGACGCGGTGCGCAACGGCTCCGAGGCGGTCCTGTGCGCGTCGACCGGCAACACCGCGGCGTCGCTGGCCGCCTATGCGGCGCGGGCGGGGCTGCGCGGCGCGGTGATCGTGCCCGAGGGCAAGATCGCGACCGGCAAGCTCGCCCAGGCG
>JAWVGD010000149.1:0-14876 GCA_033855515.1 Baekduia sp. | reverse complement strand
GTCGGGGGAGGCGAAGCGCGGGAGCGCCGCCTTGGCGCCCTCGCCGAGGTCCAGCGGCGACGGGAGCGTGTCGGCGGCCGGCGCACCGAAGACCGCGTCGAACGCCGCGTCGAAGGCGGCAAGGTCGCCGTGGCGCGAGCACAGCACGGCGCGCAGCGCCAGGCGCGCCTGCTCCCGCGAACCCCCGTCGACCGCCGCCAGCGCCCGCAGCGCCATGGCCGTCTCCCCCGCGCCCACGCGCACCCCGCCGTCGCGCAGCTTCCCCGCCAGGACGACGATGCGGGCCACCACCGTGTCGGCGGCCGTCGCGGCGGCGGAGGACGCGGCCCCCTCAGGCACGCTCCAGCACCCCTTCGGCGCGCACGCGCTCCAGGTCCTCGCGGACCTTCAGCACGACGCCGAGCGTGTCGTCGAGCGCCCCGTCGCCGAGCGCGACGAGCGCCTGCGCCCACGAGATCGTCTCCCCCACCCCGGGCAGCTTGTAGAGCTCCTGGTCGCGCAGCAGCGCGACGGCCGCGCACACGCGCTCCACCACCGCCTCGGGCACGCCGGGCTGCCGCGCGCGCACGATCGCCGCCTCGCGCTCTGGATCGGGGTAGTCGATCCAGTGGTAGAGGCAGCGCCGCTTGAGCGCGTCGTGCAGCTCCCGCGTCCGGTTGGAGGTGAGCACGACGAGCGGCCGGTGGGTCGCGGTGACGGTCCCGAGCTCGGGGATCGTCACCTGGAAGTCCGAGAGCAGCTCCAGCAGGAACGCCTCGAACTCGTCGTCGGCGCGATCGACCTCGTCGATGAGCAGGACGACCGGCTCCTCCGACGTCAAGGCCTCCAACAACGGCCGGCGCAGCAGGTAGCGCTCGGAGAACAGCTCGCCCTCGTCGATCGCGCCGCCGCTCTCGGCGGCCCGCAGCGCCAGGATCTGCCGTGCGTAGTCCCAGTCGTACAGCGCGTGATGGACGTCGATGCCCTCGTGGCACTGCAGGCGGATCAGGCGCGCGCCGGTCGCAGCCGCCAGCGCCTTGGCGACCTCGGTCTTGCCCACGCCGGCCTCGCCCTCGACCAGCAGCGGCTGCTCCAGGACGCCGGCGAGGAAGACGGCCGTGGCGAGCGCCGGATCGGCGAGATAGTGCTCGCCGGCCAGCGCCGCGGCGACCGCCTCGACGCTCGGGAAGGGCGGAGGCACGGAGGCGCTCAGGCCGCCGCCGCCTCCTTCAGCGCCCGGGCGGTGAGCACGCGCGCCAGGTGGCGCTTGTAGTCGGAGGTCGCGTTGAGGTCGGCGGCGGGCTCGGTGCCCGCGTCGGCGTGCGACGCGGCGGCCTCGATCGAGGCCGCGTCCAGCGCGGCGCCGCGCAGCGCGTCCTCGACCGCGCGGGCGCGCACCGGCGTCGAGCCCATGTTCGTCAACCCGACGCGCACGTCCAGGCAGGACCCGTCGGGCGCCTTCTGCACGAGCGCGCAGACGCCGACCATCGCCCAGTCCTCCGAGCGGCGGGTGAACTTCTCATAGCCGTGCCCCCAGCCGTCCAGGGCCGGGATGTGGACCTCGGTCAGGACCTCGTCCTCGGCCACCGCGGTCGTCAGGTAGTCCTGGAACAACTCGGCGGCGGCGATCTGACGCCGGCGCCCGTCGGGGCCGATCGCGGTGACCGTGCCCTCGAGCGTCAGGAGCACGGTGGGCAGATCGCTGGCCGGGTCGCCGTGGGCCAGCGAGCCGCCGATCGTCCCGCGGTTGCGGACCTGCTGGTCGGCGATGAGCGACGTCGCGCTGGCGAGCAGCCCGAGGTCGGTCCGCTCCTGCAGGTCGGCGTGACGCGTCATCGCCCCGATCCGCCACGAGCCGTCCTCGCGCTGCACGCCGCGCAGCCCGGGGATCTTGCGCAGGTCCACCAGCGTCGCCGGGGCGGCGAGGCGCAGCTTCATCAGCGGCAGCAGCGAATGCCCGCCGGCCAGCAGCTTGGCGTCCTCGCGCTCGGTGAGCGCGCCGATCGCGTCGTCGAGCGTCTCGGGCACCACGTACTCGAACTCGGCGGGGATCATGCGTGTGCCTCCTTCCCGGCCGAGCCGGCTTGGATCGCTTCCCAGACCTTCAGCGGCGACAGCGGCATGTTCATGTAGTCGACGCCCAGCGGGCGCAGCGCGTCGATGACCGCGTTGGTGACCGCGGCGCTGGCCGCGATCGTCCCGGCCTCGCCGATGCCCTTGACGCCCAGCGAGTTCACCGGCGACGGCGTCTCGGTCCGGTCGGTCTCGAACGACGGCAGCTCCGCGGCGGTCGGCAGCGCGTAGTCGACGAACGTGCCGGTGACGAGCTGGCCGTCCTCGTCGTAGTGGATGCGCTCGTACAGCGCCTGGCCGATCGCGTGAGCGATGCCGCCGTGCACCTGCCCGTCGATGATGGTGGGGTTGATCGCCGGGCCGCAGTCGTCGACCGCGACGTAGCGGACGACTTGCACCTTGCCGGTCTCGACGTCGACGTCGACGACGCACGCGTGGGCACCGAACGGGAAGACGAAGTTCTCCGGGTCGTAGAACGACGTCTCCTCGAGGCCTGGCTCCATGCCCTCGGGCAGCAGCTCGGGCTGGACGTGCGCGATGCCCGAGACCTCGCCCAGGGCCAGGCCCTTCTCGGGCGAGCCCTTGACGGCGAACTTCCCGCCGCTGACCGCGATGTCCTCCGGGGCGGCCTCGAGCTGGTGGGCGACGATCGCGCGGATCTTCGTCGCGAGCTTGTCGGCGGCGCGGGCGGCCGACTCGGTGCCGACCGCCGTCGTCCGCGAGCCGTACGTGCCCAGCCCCATCGGGCCGGTCGACGTGTCCCCGTGCATGATCTCGACCTGCGCCGGGTCGATGCCGAACTTGTCGGCGACGACCTGCGCCATCGTCGTCTCGTGGCCCTGGCCGTGCGGCGACGCGCCGGTGTAGACCACGACCGCGCCGCTGACGGTCACGCGCACGGTGGCCGACTCCCACAGGCCGGTCTGCAGGCCGAAGCCCGCCGGGCCGGTGATGCGGGAGGGCGCGAGACCGCAGATCTCGGTGTAGGTCGAGAAGCCCAGCCCGCGGTGGATGCCCTTGCCGCGCTGCTCGGCCTGCTCGCGGCGGAACGCCTCGACGTCGACGTGCTCCAGGAGCTTGTCGAGCGCCCCGTGGTAGTCGCCGGAGTCGTAGACGATCCCGACCGCGGTGGTCGCCGGGAAGTCCTCCTTGGGGATGAAGTTCTTGCGCCGGATCTCCAGCGGGTCCATCCCCAGCTCGGCCGCGATCTGGTCCATGCAGACCTCGACCATGTGCGTGGCCTCCGGCCGGCCGGCGCCGCGGATCGCGTCGGTCGCGCACTTGTTGGTGAACACGCCGGTGATGTCGGTCTGGACCGCGCCGATCTTGTAGACGCCGCCCATGACGAACGCGCCCAGCGACGGGATCGTGGGGGTCAGCAACATCAGGTAGGCGCCGAGGTCGGCGAGGATCTTGGCGTGCAGCGCGGTGATCGTGCCGTCGCGCTTGGCGCCCATGCGGACGGTGGCGATCTGGTCGCGGCCGTGATGGCAGACGGCCATGTGCTCGCTGCGCGTCTCGATCCACTTGACCGGCCGCCCGGACTTCCGCGACGCCCAGGCGCAGAGGATCTCCTCGCCGGTGACCTGGAGCTTGGCGCCGAAGCCGCCGCCGACCTCGGGCGCGATGACGCGGATCCTCTCCTCGTTGATGCCGAGCAGGAGCGCGGCGAACAGGCGCACGAAGTGCGGCACCTGGGTGGAGCTGGTCAGCGTCAGCGCCCCGGCGCGGTAGTCGGCGATGACGCCGCGCGGCTCGATCGGCGCGCCCGACATCCGCGGGTTGACGACGCGGCGCTCGATGATGACGTCGGCCTCGGCGAAGCCGGCCTCGAGGTCTCCGCCACCCAGCGACCACTCGTGGACCTTGTTGGAGCCGAGCTCCTCGTGGACGAGCGGGCCGCCCGCCAGCGCCGCCTCGGGGTCGGTGACCGCCGGAAGCGGGTCGTACTCGACCAGGACCTCTTCGGCGGCGTCGATGACCGAGTAGCGGTCGGTGCCGAGCACGACCGCCACGGGGTCGCCGACGTGGTTGACCTCATCGCGGGCCAGCGGCCAGTGCGGCGGGTTGGCGACCTCGATGCCGGGCGGCACCCACGCCATCGGCAACGGGCCGAGCAAGTCCATCATGTCGGCGCCGGTGTAGACGGCGGCCACGTCGTCGCGGGCCATCGCGGCCGACGCGTCGATCGACACGATCTTGGCGTGCGCTTCGGGGGAGCGGACGATCGCGGCGTGCAGGACGCCCGGGAGCGTCTGGTCGTCGACGTAGCTCGCGCGGCCGGTGATGAGGCGCGGGTCCTCCTTGCGGCGCATCGCGCGGCCGACATGGGCGGCGCCGAGGTCCGGCTCGACGGCGGTCATGCCTGCACCCCGGCGACCGGCGCGCCCCGCAGATGCGGTGCGGCATCGAGGACCGCCTTGACGATGTTGTGATAGCCCGTGCAGCGGCAGAGGTTGCCCTCCAGGCCGTGGCGGACCTCCTCCTCGGTCGGGTCCGGGTTGCGCTGCAGCAGGTCGGCGGCGGCCATGATCATCCCCGGCGTGCAGTAGCCGCACTGCAGGCCGTGGGCCTTCCAGAACGCCTCCTGCAGCGGATGCAGGTCCCCCTCGGAGCCGAGGCCCTCGATGGTCTGGATCTCGGCGCCGTCGGCCTGCACCGCCAGCACCGTGCAGCTCTTGACCGACTCGCCGTCGAGGTGGACCGTGCACGCCCCGCAGTTGGAGGTGTCGCAGCCGACGTGCGTGCCGGTCAGCCCAAGCTGGTCGCGGAGGAGGTGCACGAGCAGCAATCTCGGCTCGACCTCCACTCTGCGAGGCTCACCGTTGACTGTGACCTGCACCGACACGTTGGTGCGCATGCCGCTCCTGACTCTCTCCCGCGGGACCCGGTCTGCTCGACACTACTCCCGGGGCTCGGGGCCGATCAAGCCGCACGTCGGCCCACGCGCGCCAAGAACGACGCGGCCAGGCCGTCCGTGGTCAAGCGGGCTGACCATCAGGCCGCTACGCGGCGGGCTTGGAGCGGGAATGCGCGGGCATGAGGAAGTCCGGAAGCGGGCGCACGAGCGCGCGCGCCGTCTCCTCCTCCCAGGTCTTCTCGAGCTGCCCGACGTGCTCGTCCATGACGGCCTCGACCTCGGCGAGGTCGCCCGACCGGACCGCCGCGACGGTCCGCTCGTGGATCTCGATCGTCCACTCGGGGACGAGCGGGAGGTGCATCGCCATGTCGCGCGCGATCTCCAGCTGCCGGAAGAGGACGCGCATGAGCGACTCGACCGTCGCGTTGCCCGAGGCGCGCGCCAGGGCGAGATGGAACTGGACGTCGAGCTGGAGGAAGTGGTCCTCGCGCTTGAGTGCCCGGCCGGCGTCGACGAGGTTGCGCATGCCGTCGATCGAGCGCTGCAGCGCGGCGAAGTCGTCCTCGGTGGCGCGCACCGCCGCGAGCTGGGCGACGCGCGGCTCGAGCATCCGGCGGGCCTCCAGGACGCCGGCGACCTCGCTCAGGCGCAGGCTGGAGCGCTGGCGGACGACCTCGACCCCGACGACGTCGGTCGCCACGAACATGCCGCCGCCGGGACCGCGGCGGACCTCCAGCAGGCCGGCGTCGACCAGGACCTTGACCGCCTCGCGCAGCGTCGGGCGGCTGATCTGCATCTGCGCCGCGAGCGCCCGCTCACCCGGCAGCTTGTCGCCAACGCGCAGCTCTCCGACGCGGACTTTGTCCGCGATCTGCTCGGCCGCCTCCTCGAAGGTTCGACGCGTCTGGACCGGCGTGAACACGCCGGGAACATACACGCGAATCGGTCCGTGGTCAGCCCCCCGGACCCATCCGGCGCAGGGGTGGCCCATATGGCCCCGGTGACGGCGCGCTACGGGGCGTTCGGGGCGGGATCCTCGTTGCCGCGCTCCTCCGGCGGCTCGGGCCCGTCGCCCTCGTAGTCGGTGTCGCTGTCGAGGGGCGGCGCGTCGCTGGTGATCATCTCCGGATCGTCCGGCGGGTTGGAGGACTGCGCGTCGCCGAGGGAGGCCTCGCCGCCATGGACGCGGTCGGCTCCGTGATGCTCGCTCATGGGGATTCCCTACCCCGCTTCGGGGGCCGCGGAACCGCGCCGCGACCGCGAGCGGATCGTCGTTCCGTCGCCCCGGCCTTTCGCCGGAGGCCCCGATCGGGTACGGATTCCGTCATGCCCCGATTCCCCAAGAGACTCGTCGTCCTCGGCCTGGCCGCCGGCGGCGCCGCGTTCGCCCGCAAGCGGCGTGCCGGCCGGACCGCCGCGCCGGCTCCGTCGGCCTCCGCGCCCACGCCTCCGCCCGCGCCCGCCGCACCGGCCCCTCCGGTCGCGAGCACCGGTGCAACCGCCCAGGCGCCGATCGTCGCGCCGCCGCCGGTCGAGGCGCCCGGCCCCTCGGTCACGCCGCCGCAGGCCGCGCCCGGGTCCGAGACCGAGCGCGCCGAGCGCGTGGAGGCCACGACCCCCGACTCCGAGCTGCTGCGCAACCGCACCGGCACCCGCAGCAGCGTCGACGAGCTCGTGGAGCGCGAGACGGCCGCCGCGGCGGCCGAGGCGGGGTCCATCGGCGGCCCACACCTCGACGACGCCCACGGCGACGAGGCGTTCGAGGCCGTCTACGAGGCGGGCGGTGGCGAGTCCGAGGGCTTCGAGCTCGCCGAGGAGCAGCTCATCGAGAACGCGTCGCACGGCGACGGCCGCGCCGAGCCGATGAGCGACGCGTTCACCCCCGAGCGCGAGTCCGACGAAGCCACGGCGCGCGACGGCGAGCCCGACGAGGAGAAGGTCTCCGAGGTCGTGGTCGACCCCTCGGAGGACCCCGACGACGATCCGGGCGTGGGCCCGGGCATCACCCACGACCGCTAGACGATGATCCTGCGGGCCGCCGGGGCGGGCGTCATGGCCATCGGCCAGGCGTCGCACGCCTGGCTGTCGGGGCAGCTCGCCCGGGCGTGGGGCAACGGCCGCTTCCCCGCCCCGGCCCCGCTCGAGGAGGTCGTCCTCGGGGCCGTGCAGCACGACGTCGGGATGGCGCTCTGGGACCTCGCGCCCGAGCGCCATCCGGAGACCGGGCTGCCGGTCCAGTTCTTCGAGCTCGACCGGCCGACGCACCTCGCGCTGTGGTCGGCCGCCCCGAAGCGGGTCCTGACCCAGAGCCGCTATGCCGCGCTGCTGGTGTCCTTGCACGGCACCGGGCTCTACGAGCGCTTCCCGCCGCGCACCGATGATCCGGAGATCGCCCGCGCGGTCGCCGCGTATCGGGACGAGCAGGGGGTGCTGCAGGCGCGGTTGGCCCGCGAGCTCGGGGCCGAGGCCGCCGAGCTGCGACGCAACCAGGCGCTGCTGGCCGCGTGGGACGACCTGTCGCTCGCGCTGTGCCGCGGCCAGGAGACCGCGCACGATGTGCGCGGCGTCCCGGGCGCCGGCGACGCCGCCGAGACGCTGTCGCTGCTGGCACGCCCCGGCGACCCGGACGCCGATGAGGTCGACGCCACGCTGGACCCATGGCCGTTCTCGGCGCCGTCGCTGACCGTGCGGGTCGAGGGTCGCGTCCTGGCGGGACCCAGCCCCGACGCCGCGGCGCTGCACGCCGCGCTGGATGCCGCGCCGCTCAGGGTCCTGCGCTTCGTCCTGCGGCCGCGAGCCCTGTCGCGGCCGTGTCGATCGAGCGCGATCGGGTAGGGACGGTCCATGGACGAGGTGCTCCCCGGCGTGCTGCACTGGACGACCTTCCACGAAGGGATCAGCCAGCCCGTGCACTCGCACTTCTTCGTCGAGGGCGGCGCGCTGTTCGACCCCCGCGTGCCCGCGGAGGGGATCGAGGACGTCGCGCGCCACGGGCGCCCCGACGCGATCCTGCTCTCCAACCGCCACCACCTGCGCCACGCCGAGCAGTTCGCGGCGGCGTTCGACTGCCCGATCAAGGTCCACCGCTCCGGGCTGCACGAGTTCGAGGGCGGCCCGGAGGTCCACCCGTTCGACTTCGGCGACGTGGTCGCGCCCGGCGTCACCGCGCTGGAGGTCGGCGCGCTCACGCCTGAGGACACCGCCTTCCACCTCGACACCGGTCGCGGCGTGCTGCTCTTCGCCGACGCCCTGATCCGCGACGGCGGCGGCGAGCTGGCCTACGTCCCCGACGGGCTCATGGGCGACGACCCCGCCGGCGTCCGGCGCGGCCTGTCGGCAGCGCTGCGCCGGCTCCTGGACCGCGACTTCGAGGCGCTGCTGTTCGCCCACGGCGCCCCGGTCCCCACCGGGGGCAAGGACCGCCTGGCCGCGTTCGTCGCGGCCCAGAACGGCGGCTGAAGCCGGCGAGGCGCGTGCACACCGCTACCCTCGCTCGGATGGACGAGCGCTTCGCGGAGGTCGGCAACGGCATCACCCTCTGCTACGAGACCTTCGGCGACCCGGGCCACCCGCCCGCGCTGCTGATCATGGGCCTCGGGATGCAGATGGTCGCGTGGGACGAGCGCTTCTGCCGCGACCTCGCCGGCCGCGGCTTCCACGTCATCCGCTTCGACAACCGCGACTCCGGCCGCTCGACGCGGATGGACGGCGCGCCGGTGCCGAGCCTCGTGGAGATCGCCACGCGGCGCATCCCGCGTGCGCCCTACAAGCTCGCCGATCTCGCACTCGACACCGTCGGGCTGCTCAACGCGCTCGAGCTCGACGACGCGCACGTCATCGGCGTCTCGATGGGCGGGATGATCGCCCAGAGCGTCGCCGCGCGCCACCCCGGCCGGACGCGCTCGCTGACGTCGATCATGTCCAACACGGGCGCCCGCTGGTCGGGGCAGCCGGCGCTGCGGGCCTACCCCGTCCTGCTCGGCGCGGCGCCCGGCGAGCGCGACGCCTACATCGCGCACTCCGAGAAGATCTGGTCGATCATCGGGTCGCCGGGCTTCGACCGCGACGACCTGGAGCTCCGCGAGCTCGTCGGCCTGGCGTTCGATCGCGGCTCCAACCCGGCAGGCACCGCGCGCCAGCTCGGCGCGATCCTCGCCTCGGGCGACCGCCGCCGCGAGCTGCGCGCCGTCAAGGCGCCGACGCTCGTCATCCACGGCGAGGCCGACAAGCTCATCTCCCCGTCGGGCGGCCGCTCGACGGCCAAGGCCATCGATGGCGCGCGCCTGCTCACGATCCCGGGGATGGGCCACGACCTGCCGCGCGGCGCCTGGCCGGAGATCCTCGGCGCGATCGAGCAGCTGGCCCGCGACGCCGACACGCGCAAGTCCGCGTCCGGCGACGACGCGTCGGCCTCGCGCGCGGCCTAGGCGATGGCCCTCTTCCGCCGCTTCGACGGGTCCGATGCGGGCGCCTCCGAACGCGTCGGCGGCCTCGGCGGGACCCAGGAGGAGCGCCGCGTCAGCCGCACGCGCCGGATGGCCGTCGGCACGCTGGCGTGCCCGGCGTGCGACGCGCCCGTCGCGCCGGCCGGCCCGCTGGCGCCGCCCGACCCGCTCTCGTGCCCGTACTGCGGCCACGCCGCGGCGGTCCGCGACTTCCTCTCGCTGGCCGCGCCGACCCGCCCGGCGCGCGTCGAAGTGCGCGTCGTCCAGCGACCCCGCGGGCGCTGACCGCCGCGCCGCGGCCTGACCGCGTTCCGGGCAGGATGCAGGGCCGATGAGCGCCGTGCGCAACCTGATCAACCTCAAGGACGTCGACAAGGGCTACGGCAGCCGGTCGGTGCTCGAGGGCATCACGCTCGGGATCGCGGCGGGCGACCGGATCGGGGTCGTCGGGCGCAACGGGGACGGCAAGTCGACGTTGCTGCAGCTGATCACGGGCGCCGAGGAGCCCGACACGGGCGCCGTGACGCGGGCCGGCGACCTGCGGTGCGCGCTGCTCGGCCAGGGGGACGAGCTCGAGGAGCAGCGGACGATCCGCGAGGAGCTCGTCGGCGGCCGGGCCGATCACGAGTGGGCGGCCGACGCGACGTTCCGCTCCGTGCTCGACGGGCTGCTCGGCGGCGTCGAGATCCGGCGCTTTCCCCAGGGGCTCGACACGCCGATCGCCGGGTTGTCGGGCGGGGAGCGGCGGCGGATCGCGCTCGCGCACCTGCTGCTCGACGGGCCGGAGCTGCTGCTGCTCGACGAGCCGACCAACCACCTCGACGTGGAAGGCGTCGACTGGCTCGCGCGGCATCTCGCGGCGCGCCGCGGCTCGCTCGTCGTCGTCACCCACGACCGCTGGTTCCTGGACGCCGTGTGCACCCAGACCTGGGAGGTCTCCGACGGCGCGATCCACCAGTACGACGGCGGCTACGCGGCCTACACGCTCGCCCGCGCCGAGCGCGAGCGCCAAGCCGCCTCGCGCGATGATCGCCGCCAGCAGCTGCTGCGCAAGGAGCTCGCGTGGCTGCGCCGCGGGCCGCCGGCGCGGACGTCGAAGCCGAAGTTCCGCATCGAGGCGGCCAACGCGCTCATCGCCGACGAGCCTGAGGTCCGCGACCGCGCCGAGCTGCTGCGCTTCGCCGGCGCGCGGCTGGGCGACAAGGTGCTCGACGCCGTCGACGTCTCGGTCGCCTACGGCGAGCAGGACGTGCTGCGCAAGGTCACCTGGCGTCTGGGCCCGGGGGACCGCGTCGCCCTGGTCGGCATCAACGGCTCGGGCAAGACGACGCTCGTCAAGCTGCTCAGCGGCGAGCTGGCGCCGTCGACCGGCACGGTGCAGCGCGGCGCGACGGTCAAGCTCGCCCATCTCTCCCAGGACACCGCCGAGATCCCCGGCCACCTGCGGGTGCTCGAGTCGCTCGAGCAGGTCCGCGGGCGCGCGACGCTCAGCGACGGCCAGGAGATCACCGCGGGCATGCTCTGCGACCGCTTCGGCTTCCGCGGCGAGCGCGCCCGGACGCTGGTGCGCGACCTCAGCGGCGGCGAGCGCCGCCGCCTGCAGCTGATGCGCCTCCTCATGGACGAGCCCAACGTCCTGCTCCTCGACGAGCCGACCAACGACCTCGACATCGACACGCTCACCGCCTTGGAGGACCTGCTCGACGGCTGGCCCGGGACGCTCGTGATCGTCAGCCACGACCGCTACTTCGTCGAGCGCGTCACCGACGACGTGTACGCCTTGGACGAGACCGGCGGCATCCGCCATCTCCCCGGCGGCATCGACCAGTACGTGGAGCTGCGCGCCGCGGCGGCGGCCGCGCTGGAGACGGCGCAGGCGGCGACCGCTGCACCGTCACGCGCCAGGCCCTCCGGCGGGGCGCTGCGCACCGCGCGCAAGGAGGTCGCCCGCCTGGAGCGCGCGCTGGAGAAGTCGGTGGCGCTCGAGACCGAGCTGCACGACGCGATGGCCGCCGCGGCGACCGACCACGCCCGGCTGGGCGAGCTGCAGGGCGAGCTCACGGCGCTCCTGGCCGAGCGCGACGAGCTCGAGGCCGCCTGGCTGGAGTCCTCCGAGGCCCTCGACGGCTGAGGCGGCGCGCGGGCGTCCTACCATCGGCTGATCGCAACACGACCCCGTCTCCCCAAGCCCTGGAGGATCTCCGCATGACCACGAAGGCCGCGTTCAACGCCGAGGAGTGGACGATGCTCGTCAGCGCCCCCGCGCTCACCGCGCTGCTGGTCATCGCCGCCGACAAGGGCGGGACCGTCCGGGAGACCCTGGCGATGTCGAAGGCCTACGCCGCGGCGCGCGAGCAGGAGCACGGCCCGCTGCTGAAGGAGATCCTGGGGACGCCGCCGTCGGTGGGCCCGGCGTCGGCGCCGCGCAGCGCCGACGACCTGCGGCGCGAGGCGCCCACCACGCTGCGCAGGGCGATCGCGATCCTCGAGCGCCTGGCCACCGACGACGAGGTCGTCGCGTACAAGCGCTTCGTCTTCGGCGTCGCCGACGCCGTCGCCCGCGCCCACCGCGAGGGCGGCTTCCTCGGCATCGGCGGCACGGAGATCAGCGAGCACGAGCAAGCCGCGCTCGACGAGATCGCCGCGATCTTCGACACCACGCACCACACGGCCTGAGCCGCGGCGCTCAGGAGGCCGCGCGGGCCTCGCCGGCCACCAGCAGCGACCAGTCCAGGGCCGCCGAGCGGTGCGCGACGACGCCGTCGCGCGCTGCGTCGGCCACCGGCCGGCCCAGCGGGAACCGCGCGGGATCGTTGGTCGCCACGACGGCTCCCGCCTCCCCCACCAGCGCCGCCGGCGCACCGAGCCGGCGCAGCGCCGGCACGCACAGCGCGGCGACGCCCTCGAGGTCGAGGTCGGCGGTCGCCACGCCGACCACGACGCCGTCCAGCAACGCCGGCACCGACACCGTGACGATGTCGGCGTCGGCGCCGCCCTCGTCGAAGTAGGGATCCGAGAGCCACGTGCGCCCGCGGGCGACCGGCACCGTGAACCACTCGTCGGCGGTGTAGTCGTAGAAGTCGGGCAGCGTGCGGTCCAGCTGGGGGCGCAGCTGCTTGGGCCCCTGCGCCCACCACTGCATCCACAGCTCCGCGTCGGCCAGCAGCCGCGGCGCGACCGTCACCGTCACTCCGCACAGCTCGCGGCGGCGCAGCGCCAGGTTGGCCACCATCGCGTCGTCGAGCGCCGTGAGGTCGTCGCGGCGCAGCTCGCCCGTCACCGCGCGGCGGTCCTGCAGCAGCGCCAGGAAGCGCCCGGCATGCTCACGCGGCACGTCGAAGATCGGCTCCAGGGCCGTGCCCACGTCGCACAGCGCCCGCGCCGCCGCCGGCGCGCCGCCCGAGGCGACCGCCGCCGCACCCAGGGTGACCGCGCTTCCCTGCACGTCGGCCGCCCGCGCGGCCAGCAGGGCCGCGGCACCCGCCGTCGCGTCGGCGCCCGCCGCGACGGCGCCGGCCTCGTCGGTCAGCTCCCGGGCCGTGGCCGCCTGCTCCTGCGAGGCGCCCGCGACCTGCTCGATGGCCACCGAGAGCGCCTCGATGTCGACGCGGATCGCCCCGAACGCCTCTCCGGCCGCCCCGGCGCGGGCCGCGCCGCCGGTCGCGCAGCGGCGCATCGTCTCGCTGCTCGCCGCGCTCGCGGTCGCATGGCCGCGGACGCCTTCGATGATCTCGCGCACGCCGACCACGGCCGCCGCGCTGGCGTCCGACAGCTTGCGCACCTCCTCGGCGACGACCGCGAACCCGCGGCCCTGGTCGCCGGCGCGGGCCGCCTCGATCGCCGCGTTCAGCGCCAGCATGCGGGTCTGCGACGCGATGCGGTCGATCTGGCCGACGATCGCGGTCATGTCGCCGAGGCGCCCCACCAAGTCGTCCAGCAGGCCGGCGACGGCGCCGGCGGCGCCGGCGGCCTCGCCCAGCTCACCGACCATCGCCCGCAAGGTCTCCTCCCCTTCGCGCGCCCGGTCGCGCGCCGTGCTCGCCGCCTGCGAGCTGGCGGCGGTGCCGGTCGCGACGTCGTCGGACCGCTGCACCACGTCGCCCAGCCGCGACGCGATCAGATCGAGGCGCGCACGCTGCGAGCCCGTGGCCGCGCGCAGGTGATGCGCGTGCAGGCCCAGGCCGGCCGCCGCCTCGACGAGGTCGGCAACGGCGCCATCGGCGTGATGGGAGTTCCCCGGCTCCACACCCGCCTCGATCGGCAGCGGGGCGGGCGAGTTGAGCGCCTCAGCTCTCGCCGGCGCTGCGGCGCCGGCGCTGCATCCGCTCCATCTCGCGCCCGAACGCCTCTTCGGACGCGTCGGCCATCGCGACGCCGAAGATCGCCAGCATGCTGTCGGCCGCCAGCGGGCGCAGGCGCTCCAGGGCGTCGCGGACCTCGGGCCAGCGCTCCTCGGGCGCCCCGGCCTCCTCGAACGGCTTCCAGACCTGCTCGACGAAGAGCTTGACGTAGGCGCGCGCGACGCCGTCGGCGTGCTTGCGGATCGTCGAGGCGAGCCCCAGGACGACGTCGGCGGGGACGCCGAGCTCCTCCAGCTCCTTGCCCGCGCGCGTCAGGCGCGGGCTGATGTCCTCGTAGGAGCCGTCGCCGAGGGGGCGCAACAACCCCAACTTGACGGCGCGCTCCAGCAGCGTCGGATCGCGCACGCCCCAGCGCGCCGCGAGGTCCTCGCGCGTCAGCACCTCGGGCCGCTCCTGGACGTAGGGCTCGGCGACCGCGCGCAGGAAGCGCAGCGGCTCCTCCGAGGAGCCCGGCGAGGCGTCGACGAGCCGCCGGATCGCCTGGAGGTTGAAGCCCTGGCCCTGCATCTCCTGGATCAGCTCGATGCGCGCCTGATGGGTGTGCCCGTAGTAGCCGGTGCGGCCCCGGACCTCGGGCGGCGGCAGCAGGCCGCGGGATTGATGCGCCCGGATGTTGCGCACCGTCATGCCGGTCCGCTGGGCGAGCTCGTCGATGGTCAGGTTCTCATCGTCGGTCGCGCGCTCAGGTGCCTCCGTGACATCGGACACAGCTTCGAGGGTACCGCGTTTCATGTGACATGAATCGGTGTACCATCGACTCATGGCACTCTCCACCGTCCTCGTGGCCGCGTCGCCCTTCGCCGCGTCGGAGCCCGCCGGAGGCGCCGCGATCGACCAGGTCGCCATCGCCACCGGCATGGCGAGCGTCGCCACCGCGCTGCTGCTCGCCGGCATCTTCGGCTACCGCAAGGGCAAGGGCGGCCCGTTGCGCCGCGCCGCCGCCCTGTCGGAGAAGGCCACCGGCCTCCCGGCGTGGGCGGCGCTGCCCGCCGGCCTGGCCGGCGCCTCCCTGCTCGTCGCCCTCCTGGGCATGTACTGGGACATCTCGCTGCACATCGACCAGGGGCGCGACCCGGGTCCGCTGGCCAACCCGGCGCACTACCTCATCCTCGTCGGCCTCTACGGCGTCTTCGCGGCCGGCTGCCTCTCGCTGGCGCT
>JAWVGD010000148.1:0-12797 GCA_033855515.1 Baekduia sp. | reverse complement strand
GGGCGGACGGACCGTGCCGGGCGCGAAGCCGTAGGCTCCGGGGCCCGATGATCCACCCCATCCCCAACGGGACGCGCGACGTCCTGCCCGACGAGATGCGGGAGCTGCGCGCCATCACCGAGGCCATGCGCGCGGTGTTCGAGCGTCGGGGCTACGGCGAGGTCTGGACGCCGACGATCGAGTTCGAGGACGTTCTGCGCCGCGGCGAGACCGGCGTCGATCCCGCCTACCGCGTCTTCGACGACCACGGCCACGTGATGGCGCTGCGCCCCGACATGACCGTGCCGATCGCGCGCGTCGTCGCCGCGCGCTACGCGACCGCCGAGCCGCCGCTGCGCTTCTCCTACTTCGCCCACGCCTACCGCGGTGTGCGCCCGCACCGCGGACAGATGCGCGAGTTCCTGCAGGCGGGGATCGAGCTCGTCGGCGCGCCCGGGCCGCACGGCACCGTCGAGGCGCTCACGGTGTTGTGCGAGGCCTTGGACGCCACGGGCCTCGCCGGCTACCGCATCGCGCTGGGCAGCGCGTCGCTGTACCCCGCGTTGATGGACACCTTCGGCGTCCCCGACGCCACGCGCGAGCACCTGCTCGCGGCGCTGGCGGCCCGGGACTTCGTGCGGCTCGAGGGGCAGATCGCCGCCCACGGCCTCGATGATGCCCTGCTGCGCGTGCCGCAGCTGCGAGGCGGCCCCGAGGTCCTGGACGAGATCCGCGGCGGCGAGGCCGACGGGCTGCGGGCGATCCTCGCCGACCTACCGGCCGCGGTCGCCGACCGCATCGTCTTCGACCTCGGCCTCGCGCGTGGGCTGGGCTACTACACGGGGTCGGTCTTCGACGTCCTCGACCCGGCGCTCGGTGAGCCGCTGGGCGGCGGCGGCCGCTACGACGACCTGCTCGGCCGCTTCGGGCGCGCCCTGCCGGCCGTCGGCTTCGCGCTGCACGTCGACCGGCTCCACCTGGCGCTCGCCGGAGAAGAGGCAGCCGCGTGAGCGCCGTCACTCCCGCGCTGACGATCGCGGTGCCGCGCGGCGCGCTGCTGCGCGAGACGCTGGACCTGCTCGACGCCGTCGGCATCGAGACCGCCGAGGTCCGCACCAACGACCGCAAGCTCCTGTTCGGCGACGTCGGCATCGTCACGATGCGGCCGTCGGACGTTCCCACGTACGTCGAGGCCGGCGCCGCCGACGTCGGCATCACCGGCAAGGACGTCCTGACCGAGCAGGACGAGCGCGAGGTCGTCGAGCTCCTCGACCTCGGCTACGGTCCCTGCCGCATGGTCTTCGCGACCGTCGCGACCGCGCCGGGCGAGCCCGATCCGGCCGCCGAGGCCCTGCGCCGCCTGGGCGTCATGCGCGTCGCGACCAAGTACTACCGGATCGCCGCCCGCTACTTCGAGGCCACCGGCCGTCAGGCCGAGATCGTCGAGGTCAAGGGGTCGGTCGAGCTCGCGCCCCTCACCGGGCTGGTCGAGGCGATCGTCGACCTGACCGCCACCGGCACGACCCTCCGGGAGAACGGCCTCGTGATCCGCGAGGAGATCCTGACGTCCACCGCCCGCCTGATCGCCAACCCCGTGGCCCACAAGCTGAAGTCCGCCGCCATCGACACGCTCGTCGGCCGCATGCGCGCCGCCGGCACGACCCCGGTGGGCACGTGATCGTCGAGCGGCTGGAGTGCGAGGGCGACCCGGGCGCCACCGCCGAGGAGCTGCGCGCGCTCGCGCCGGCCGGCGTCTCGGTCTCGGGCACCGTGAGCGAGATCGTCGCCTCGGTGCGCACCCGCGGGGAGCAGGCGTTGCTCGAATACGTCGAGCGCTTTGATGGCGTCACCGGTCCGCTGCGCGTCGAGCAACGCGACCTCGACGAGGCGCTGGAGCAGCTCGACCCCCGCGTGCGCGCCGGCCTGGACGTCGCGATCCGCAACGTCCGGACGGTCGCCGAGGCGGGCCTGGCCGAGGACCGCCCGGTCGAGCTTCCCGAGGGCCAGGTCGTGACGATCCGCGAGACGCCGGTCCGCCGCGCCGCGATCTACACGCCCGGAGGGCGCAACCCGTACCCCTCGACGGTCGTCATGGGCGTCGTGACCGCGCGTGCCGCCGGCGTCGACGAGGTCGTCGTCTGCGCGCCCGGCGCGCACCCGGTCATCCTCGCGGCCTGCGCGCTGTGCGGGGCCGACGAGGTCTGGCGCATGGGCGGCGCGCACGCCGTCGCCGCCTTCGCCTACGGCACCGACAGCGTCCCGCGCGTCGACGTCATCGCCGGGCCCGGCAGCCTGTACGTCCAGGAGGCCAAGCGCCAGGTCTCCGGCGACGTCGGGATCGACGGCTTCGCCGGCCCCAGCGACCTGCTCGTCCTGGCCTCCGGCGCCGCCGACGCCGACCTCGTCGCCCTCGATCTCGTGGCCCAGGCCGAGCACGGCGCCGGCACGGTGTGCGCGCTGGTCACCGACGACGCCGCGCTGCGCGACGCGGTCGTGGCGCGCCTGAGGGCCGAGCCCGACTCGGCGGCGGCCGCCGCGGTCGTCCTGGTCGACACGCTGGAGGACGGCCTGGCCGTCGCCGAGGCGTTCGCCCCCGAGCACCTCGAGTTGATCGGCGAGGGCGCGGAGGCGCTTGCCGACGCCGTGCGCAGCGCCGGCTGCGTCTTCGTGGGCCGCGAGAGCGGCACCGCGTTCGGCGACTACGTGGCGGGTTCGAACCACACGCTGCCCACGGGCGGCGCCGCCCGCTTCACCTCCGGGCTGTCGACGCGCCAGTTCCGCCGCCGCATGAACGTCGTGCGGATCGGGCCCGCCGCGGCCGCGCTGGCGGAGGCCGGCGTACCCATCGCCGAGGCCGAGGGCTTCACCCGGCACGCCGAATCCATGCGGGTGCGCGAGAATCGGTCTCGATGACGCGCACCGCCGAGATCGCCCGCCAGACCAAGGAGACCGACGTCCGCCTGACGCTCGGCCTCGACGGCGAGGGCGCCGGGACCCGTGAGACGGGCGTCGGCTTCCTGGACCACATGCTCGACCTGCTCGCCCGCCACGGGCGCCTGGACCTCCAGGTCGACGTGACCGGCGACCTGCAGACCGGCGCGCACCACACGGTCGAGGACACCGGGATCGTCTTCGGCCAGGCGCTGGACCGGGCGCTGGGCGACCGCGTCGGGATCAGCCGCTACGGCCACGCGGTCGTGCCGATGGACGAGGCGCGCGCGAGCGTGTCGCTCGACCTCTCCGGCCGCCCGTTCCTCGCGTTCGAGGCCGACCTGCCGCCCGGCGGCACCGGCAACTTCGACCACGAGCTGACCGAGGAGTTCTTCCGCGCGGTCTCGAGCGCGTCGCGGATGACGCTGCACATCACCGTCGAGACCGGCACCAACGCCCATCACATGATCGAGGCGGCGTTCAAGGCCTTCGCGCGCGCGCTGCGCCAGTCCGTGGCGATCGACCCGACCGAGACCGGCGTGCCCTCGACGAAGGGGACGCTGACCGCGTGAGCGCGGGAGACCTCGCCCAGTGGCTGGGCTTCCGAGCGGACGCTCGCCCAGGGGCTCGCCTGCCGGGGCGTGGGGTTCGGTCATGCGTGAGGTGACCATCGGTCTCGTCGACTACGGCATGGGCAACCGCCGCTCGATGCAGAAGTCGCTCGAGCGCGCCGGGGCGGCGGTGCTGCTCAGCGGCGATCACGACACGCTGCGGGCGACCGACGGCCTCGTGGTCCCCGGGGTGGGCGCCTTCGCCCGGGCGATGGAGGCGCTGGACGCGACGGGCCTGGCCGGCCTCGTCCGCGAGCGCGCCACCGCGGGAACCCCGGTCCTGGGCGCCTGCCTCGGCATGCAGCTGCTCTTCGAGCGCTCCGTCGAGTTCGGGGGCGCCGACGGGCTCGGCCTGCTCCCCGGCGAGGTCGTCAAGCTCGACACCCGTGGCCTCAAGCTTCCGCACATCGGCTGGAACGCGGTGCGCTGGACGCGCCCCTCGGCCCTGAGCGAGGGCCTGCCGGACCCGGCGCCCTTCTACCACGTGCATTCCTTCGTCCCCGTCCCGGCCGAGGACGACATCGCCCTCGGCATCAGCGACTACGGCAGCGAGTTCGCCAGCGTCGTCGGCCGCGGGAACGTGTTCG
This sequence comes from Baekduia sp., assembly GCA_033855515.1. GTDB lineage: Bacteria > Actinomycetota > Thermoleophilia > Solirubrobacterales > Solirubrobacteraceae > Baekduia. The sequence goes on along the minus strand of JAWVGD010000148.1, from coordinate 8,689 downwards.
GCACCCAGTTCCACCCGGAGAAGTCCTCGAGCGACGGCATCGCGCTGCTCGCGAACTTCGTCCGGGTATGCGCGTCAGCGGAGGCGACGGCAGCGTGATCCTGTATCCGGCGATCGACATCAGCGAGGGCAAGGCGGTCCGGCTGGTCAAGGGCGACTTCAACCAGGTCACCGTCTACGAGGACTCCCCGCTGGAGGCGGCCCGTGCCTGGGTCGACGCCGGCGCGCGGTTCCTGCACGTCGTCGACCTCGACGGCGCGCGGACCGGCTCGCCGAAGTCCCTCGATCATCTCGAGCAGATCGCCCAGGAGCTGCACGTCCCCGTCCAGTACGGCGGCGGCCTGCGCACGCTTCCGGCGGTCCGCGACGCGCTGCGGGCCGGCGCCGAGCGCGTGATCCTCGGGACCGCGGCGTTCAACGACATCGACTTCCTCGACGACGTGCTCGGCGCCTTTCGCGACCGGACGATCGTCTCGGTCGACACCCGCGGCGGCCACGTCTCGACGTCGGGCTGGCAGGAGACGACGCAGATGCCGGCCGAAGCCGTGATCGAGCGGCTGCAGAACCGTGGCGTGCGCTCGTTCGTCTACACGGACGTCGATCGCGACGGCATGCTCGGCGGGATCGACTTCGAGAAGGTCCGGCGGATCGCCCAGGCCGTGCGCGGGCGCTTCATCTACTCGGGCGGGATCGGCAGCCTGGACGACCTGCGCGGGCTGCGCGACCTGCGCCAGGTCAACCTCGGCGGCGTCATCGCCGGCAAGGCCCTCTACGAGGGCCGCTTCACGATCGCCGAGGGCCAGCGCGCGCTGCAGCCCGAGACCGGCGAGAAGCCCAAGAAGCCCTACCGGCCCGTGCCGGCGGGCGAGTAGCGGCGCCGTGCACCTCAAGCGGGTCATCCCATGCCTGGACGTCGACGCCGGCCGCGTCGTCAAGGGCACGAACTTCGTCGGGCTGCGCGACGCGGGCGACCCGGTCGAGCTGGCCGAGCGCTACGACGCCGAGGGCGCCGACGAGCTGATCTTCCTCGACATCACCGCCACCCACGAGCGGCGTGACACGATCGTCGACCTGGCGCGCCGCACCGCCGACAACGTGTTCATCCCGTTCACGATCGGCGGCGGGATCCGCTCGGTCGCCGACGCGCAGGCCGTGCTCGACGCGGGCGCCGACAAGGTGGCGATCAACTCCGCGGCGGTCGCGCGGCCGGAGCTCATCGACGAGCTGGCCGAGCACTTCGGCTCGCAGTGCGTGGTCCTGGCCATCGACGCCAAGCGCCGCGTCGACGCGCGCGAGGCCGACGGCTGGGAGGTCTTCGTCGCCGGCGGCCGGACGCCGACGGGCCGCGACGCGATCGAGTGGGCGCGCGAGGGCGTCGCTCGCGGCGCCGGCGAGATCCTGCTCACGAGCATGGACCGCGACGGCACCAAGGACGGCTACGACCTCCGGCTGACGACGGCGGTCGCCGAGGCCGTCGACGTGCCCGTCATCGCCTCCGGCGGCGCCGGCGACCTCGACGATCTCGTCGCCGCCCTGGAGGCCGGGGCCGACGCCGCGCTGGTGGCCTCGCTCTTCCACTTCGGCGAGTACACGGTCGCCGAGGCCAAGACGCGCCTGCTGGACGCCGGCGTGGCCGTCCGTCCCTAGGCGGGTCATCACTGGGAGCGTGGGTCCCTGACCGCCGCGGGTTTCGCCCTTTGAGCGAATCCCCTAGCGCGGCTTGCGGGCGCGGCAGACCGTGCGCCCGTCGCCCTTGCGGGTGAAGCAGACGGGTGGCCGGGGGATCCGGCAGACGCGCTTGCCGTTGCTGCGGAAGCAGACCGGGATGTGGTTGCGGCGCTGAGCGAGGATGCGGTGGACGTCGCGCTTGCGCTGTGCGACGCGCCGGGCGACGTAGCGCCGATGGCGGCGTTGCGCCGCCGCCGTTGCGTGCGCGCGGCGCTGATTGCGGGCGGCCGGCGTCAGCGTGCCGTTGCTGCTGCGGCCCTGCTCGGCGAGCATGTACAGCGTCGAGTAGCCGTTGAGGTAGAGGCGCTGGCCGTCGGAGATGACGGGGTTGAACGCGCCACGGCCGAAGGACCACATCAACTTGCCGGTGGCTGCCCCCAGCGCGCCCGTCGACTTGCGCCCGAGGTTCGAGTAGAACACCAGGTCGCCGATGACGACCGGGGCGCCGGAGATCCGGCCGCCGCTCTGGTGCGCCCAGCGGACCTGGCCGCTGCGGGCGTCGAAGGCGTAGAGCTTGCCGTCGTAGGACCCCGCGTAGACCGTGCCGCCCAGGACGGGCGAGACCGCGGGGGAGGAGTACACGTAGTTGCCGGTCTTGTGCCGCCAGGCGAGCTTGCCGTTGGAGGCCGCGAAGGAGTAGACGAACCCGTCGGTGTTGCCGAGGTACACGCGACCGAACGCGATCGCCGGGGTCGCGTAGAAGTTCCCGCTCCGGAGCCCGAACGCGCCGCCGCTGGTCCCCGTCTTCCACAGCACCTTGCCGTCGGCGCGCCGGAGAGCGGTCACCTGGCCGCCGTAGTCGCCGAAGAACAGGCGCCCGGAGTCGAGCGCCAGCGCGCCCTTGACCGCGCCGCCCGCCTTGTAGGTCCAGCGCACCGCGCCGTCGCTGGCACGCAGGGCGTAGATCGTGCCGTCCTCGCTGCCGAAGTAGACGCGCCCCTGGTCCAGCAGCGGGGAGGACTCCGCACGGCTGGGCAGCTTGCGCGACCAGCGCGTGCGGCCGTTCGCGGCGGCGACCGCGACGACCCGCCCGGCCTTGATGCCCCTGCCGCGCGCCAGGATCACCGCGTACACGCTGCCCTGGCCGCACGCCGGTGACGCCGCGGCCAGGGTGCCGAGCTTGACGCGCCACTGGACCTTGCCGGTGCGGCGCGCGATCGAGTACAGCGCCCCGTTGTTCTTCAGCAGGTACAGCGACCGGCCGCACAGCACCGGCGGGAACTCGAGCAGGACCGACCCGGGCACGCGCCAGCGCACGGTGAACGGCGGGCGCAGAGGACGATCCAGCGGCAGGTAGCGGGCACGGTTCTTCGTGTAGCCGTACACGGGCCACTCGAACCCGTCGTTGAACGGGTCCTTGCTGGTGCTGGCCTTCGGCTTGGGCGTGGACGGAGCGGTGGGTGGCGCCGCGTCGAACTCGACGTTCGGGTTCGAGACGTCGCCGGGGCCACCCGTCAGCAGCTTGACCGCCGCGGCCGCGACCACGAGGGCTACGAGCGCGACTGCGGCCCACACCAGCCGGCGGCGCCGGCCGCCGGCGAGACGGGACATGCCGACAGGGTATGCGGTCGGGCGGCGTGGGAGGATCGCGGCGTGCGCACTCCCGCCGAGGCCCTCGATGCGCTGCGCGCGCTCCCGTGCGGGGCGCGGCTGCTCGACGTGCTCGCCGACCACGACGGGGCGTGGGTGGTCGGGGGCGCCGTGCGCGACGCGCTTCTTGGCGCCACGCCGCGGGAGCTCGACGTCGTGGTCGAGGGCGATCCGGAGCCGGTGGCGCGCGCGCTGGGCGACATCGTGGCGTTCCACGAGCGGTTCGGGACCTACGACGTCGTCGACGGCGACTGCGTCTACGACGTGGTGACCGCGCGCTCCGAGACCTATCGCGCACCCGGAGCGCTGCCCGACGTGGTGCCCGCCGGCCTGGAGGACGACCTCTCGCGCCGCGACTTCACCGTCAACGCGCTGGCGCTCAACGCCGCCGGCGAGCTGCACGCGGCCCCGGCCGCGCTCGAGGATCTCGAGGCCGGCCGCCTGCGGATCCTGCACGCCGCGTCGTTCCGCGACGATCCGACCCGGCTTTGGCGGATGGTCCGCTACGCGGTCCGCCTCGGGTTCGTGCCCGAGCCCGCGACCGGCGAGCACGCCTTGGAGGCCGTCCGCGCCGGCGCGCCGGCGACCGTCAGCGGGGATCGCCTCGGGGCGGAGTTGCGGCTGGCGCTGGGCGAGCGCGACCCGCTCGCGGTGCTGCACGCGGCGCAGAACCTCGGGCTCGCTGCCGGGTTGGACCTCGATCCGCTGCGGGTGGCCACCGCGCTCGCGCTCCTGCCGCGAGGCGGCGAGGTCCGTGACGACCTGACGCTGCTGGGGGCGGTGATCCCCGACGGCGCGTGGGCGGCGCCGTACGGCTTCACCGCGGCCGAGCGCCGGATCCTCGACCGTGCCGCCGCGCTGGCGCCGGTCGCGCCCTCGCCGCCGGCCCGGCCGTCGGAGATCGCCGCGGCGCTGCGCGGCGAGCCGGTCGAGGCGGTCGCCGTCGCCGGCGCCCGTGGCGACGCCGAGACCGCCCGGACCTACTGGGACCGCTGGCGCCACGTCACGCTCGCGATCGACGGCCACGACCTGCTCGAAGCGGGCGTGCCCGAGGGCCCGGAGCTGGGGCGCCGCCTGGCCGCGGTCCTGGCCCGGCGCCTGGACGGCGACCTCGCGCCCGGCCGCGACGCCGAGCTCGCCGCGGCGCTGGACGCCGCGCCGTGAGTCCCTGCTAGAACGAACCGTCCCGTGGCCCCCGTCCCGTTCCCCGATCCTGCCGCCTCCGAGCTCGAGGCCATCGAGCTCGCGCTGCCCGGCGCCCGGGTGCGCTTCACGACCCGCGCCGGCGGCGTGTCGACCGGCCCGTATGCGTCGCTGAACCTCGGCCGCTGGACCGAGGACGACGCCGGCGCCGTGGCCGAGAACCGGCGCCGCGCCGCCGGCGGGCGGTCGCTCGCCTACGCCCGGCAGGTGCACGGGACGCGCGTGCTGCGCGCCGAAGCGGCCACCGAGGACGCGGGCGTCCAAGAGGCCGACGGCATCGTCACGGCGGTCCCCGGCGTCGCGGCCCTGGTGCTGACCGCCGACTGCCTGCCGGTCGCCCTGGCCGGCGGCGGGGCGGTGGCCATGGTCCACGCGGGCTGGCGCGGCCTGGCCGACGGCGTCCTCGAGGAGGGCGTGCGCGCGCTGCGCGAGCTGACCGGCGGCGACGGCCCGATCCATGCCGCGATCGGCCCGGGCGCGGGCGGCTGCTGCTACGAGGTGGGCGACGAGGTCGCCGCGCGGTTTCCGTCGTGGGCGCGCGGCAGCGGCCGCACCATCGACCTGAAGGCGGTGGCGGCGGAGCGCCTGCGCGCCGCCGGCGTCGCCGAGGTCCTCGACGTCCGCCGCTGCACGATGTGCGAGCCGCACGTCTTCTTCAGCCACCGCGCCGGCGGCGGGCTCACCGGCCGCCAGGGAGGGCTCGCGTGGCTGAGCTGATCCGCGGCCTGACGGTTGCGGGCGTCCAGGCCAACCTCGCCGCGGTGCGCGCGGACATCGCGGCCGCCGCTGCGCGCGCCGGCCGCGACCCCGCGTCGGTCAGCCTCCTGGCGGCCGTCAAGTACGTGGCCGTCGAGGAGCTGCCGGTGCTGGCGCAGGCCGGCATCGTGCTGGCGGGCGAGAACCGCGCCCAGGAGCTCGTGGCCAAGGCCGCCGCGCCCGGCGGCGACCAGCTCACGTGGGACTTCATCGGCCACCTGCAGAGCCGCAAGGTCAAGCAGATCCTGCCGCTGGTCCGGATGGTGCATTCGGTGGGCAGCGACTCGGTGGTCCGCGAGCTGGCCAAGCACGCGCCCGGCCGTGAGGCACCGCTGCACGTCCTGGTGGAGGTCAACATCTCCGGCGAGGACGGCAAGAGCGGCATCGCCCCCGACGCGCTGGACGACTTCCTGGTGGCGCTGCGGGCGATCGAGGACGTCGAGGTCGCGGGGCTGATGACCATGCCGCCGCTGGCCGGCAGCGCCGAGGAGAGCCGGCCGTGGTTCGCCGCGCTGGCACGGCTGGCGGCCGACCGGGGTTTGCCCGAGCTGTCGATGGGCACTACGCAGGACTTCACCGTGGCGGTTGAGGAAGGCGCCACGATCGTGCGTGTCGGCACGAAGTTGTATCGGTGATTGCAGGAATTTCCCACGGGTTGGCGTACAGTTGGAGTTGTGGCGTTGAGCGACGGTTGGCATAAGGCGCTGGTCTACTTCGGACTGGCGGAGGAGCGCGACGGCTACGCCGACGAGGACGAGTCGTACGAGCCCGAGCCCGCACCCGCCGCCGAGCGGGATCGCGACCGACCCAACGTGCGCCGGCTGAGCTCCCGCCGGCGCCGCGACGAGTTCGACGACATCTTCGCCGACGACGAGCCGCCCACCCGGGCCAACCTCCGGCCGGTCGGTGGTGGCGCCGCGCCCGCGCGCGTCCGCAACGGCGGCAGCGTCAAGCTGCACCTCGTCATCCCCAAGTCGTTCAACGACGCCCAGCAGGTCGCCGACAAGTTCAAGGACGACATCCCCGTCGTGCTGAACCTCCAGAGCACCGACACCGATCTGTCCAAGCGGCTGATCGACTTCGCCTCCGGCCTCACCTACGCCCTCGACGGCGGCATGCAGCGCGTGGCCGATCGCGTGTTCATGCTCACGCCGCGCAACGTGGAGATCTCCGCCGAAGAGCGCGCGCAGCTGATCGAGAAGGGCTTCTTCAACCAGTCCTAGCTCCGGTGCCCCGGCCAGGGGCCGCGCCGCCGTGAACGCTAGATTGGTCGCCTCATGCAGGTCGGCCTCATCGGATCAGGGAACATGGCGCGCGGGATGGCCCGCGGGTGGGGGCGCCCGGTGCTGTGCACCGACGTGCTGGCCGCGCGCGCCGAGGCGCTCGTCGGCGAGCTGGGGGGAGAGGTGCTGCCCTCCAACGGGGAGCTGGCTGAGCGCGCCGACGTCGTGGTCCTCTGCCACAAGCCCGCGCAGCTGGCCGCGGTGGCCGAGGAGATCGGGCCGCACGCGAAGGCCGTCGCGTCGATCCTCGGCGGCGTCGCGCTGGCCGACCTGAAGGCCGCCTATCCCGACCGCCCGGTCTACCGCTTCCTGCCCAGCACCCCGGTCGAGGTGCGAGCGGGCGTCGTCGTCCGCGCGGCCGACGGCCCCCAGGACGACGAGCTCGACCGCGACGTGCCGGCGCTGTTTGCCGAACTGGGCCTGCTCATCGAGGTCGACGACGCGCTCATCGACACCGCCATGGGCCTGATGAGCAACGCGCCGGCCTACGTCGCGCTGCTCGCCGAGGCCCAGGTGGACGCCGGCGTCCGGCACGGGCTTCCGCCCGACAAGGCCGCCGAGATGGTGGTCCAGACCTTCGCCGGAACGGCCGCGTTGTTGCGGGCCCGCGGCAACGACACGCTCGCGGTGCGCCGCGAGGTCACCTCGCCGGGCGGATCCACGGCGCGCGGGCTGGCGGCGCTTGAGCGCGCCGGGGTTCGCGCCGCCTTCCAGGATGCGCTCGACGCCGTGCTAGGAGTGCGGTCCTGATGCTGTTCCTGATCGAAGCGACGGCCCGAGTGCAGGTCGCGAGCTTCGTCGCAGCCCTGATCTGGGTCTACACCATCCTGATCATCGCCTACATCTTCTCGTCGATGTACTTCAACGTGGGCGGCCGGCTGCCGTACTCGCGGTGGTCGCGCGCGATCCTCGACTTCCTGCGCGACGTCTGCGAGCCCTACCTCTCGGTCTTCCGGCGCTTCATCCCGGCGTTCGGCCCCCTGGACCTCAGCCCGATGGTGGGCATCCTCGTGCTGATCGTCGTCGGCAACGTCGTCGTCTCGCTCATCCACGGTTGAGCGTGAAGGCGCGCGCCTGGGCTCGTGCCGGGGCCGTCCTGCTGGTCGTCGTCGCGCTCGACCAGGTGACCAAGGCTCTGGTGCGCGGCGGCATCGCCGTCGGCGAGGAGGACTCGGTCCTGCCGGCCGTCTCGCTCGTGCATGTCCGCAACACCGGCGTGGCCTTCGGCGCCTTCTCCGGCGGCGGGATCATCGTGGTGGTGCTGGTGGCCGCGGCGCTCGCGGCGCTGCTCTTCTACTTCGTGACGCACGTCGAGACGCGGCTGGTGTGGCTCCCGACCGGCATGCTGCTCGGCGGCTCGCTCGGCAACATCATCGACCGTGTGCGCGACGGCGCGGTGACGGACTTCGTCAAGCTCCCCGCATGGCCGGCGTTCAACGTGGCCGACATGGCCATCACCTTCGGCGTGCTCACGCTGCTGTGGGTCATCGAGAAGGACGACCGTGGAACTGACCGTCGGCGAGGCTGAGGCGGGACAGCGGCTGGATGCCGTGCTCGCCGAGCCGCTGGGCTCGCGGTCGCGCGCGGCGCGCCTCATCGACGCGGGCGCGGTCCTGGTCGACGGCGTCGGGCAGCCCAAGCGCTACAAGGTCACCGTGGGCCAGACGATCCTCGTCGAGGAGGCGGCCGAGCCCGTCGCGCCCGCCGACGTCGGGGCCACCGTCACGTTCGACGTGCCCTACGAGGACGAGCACCTGCTCGTCGTCGACAAGCCCGCCGGCCTGGTGGTGCATCCCGCGCGCGGGCACATGACCGGGACGCTGGCGCAGGCGTTGGAGGGTCGCGGCGCCGCCGGCGGCCGCGAGGGCTGGCGCGCGGGCCTCGTGCACCGGCTGGACCGCGACACGTCCGGCCTGCTGGTCGTCGCGAAGTCCGATGCCGTGCACGAGACGCTGAAGGCCGCGCTGCAGCGCCGTGACATCTCGCGCGAGTACCTGGCGCTGGTCGAAGGCCGGCCGCCGGCCAAGAACGGCACGATCGACGCGCCGATCGGCCGCGACCGCCGGGTCCGGACCAAGATGTCGACCGACACCGACGTCCCGCGCGATGCGCGCACGCACTTCGAGCTGC